>CAIVPM010000277.1 GCA_903907815.1 uncultured Chitinophagaceae bacterium
ATCAAACTGAATTGGTTGTCCATTTACATACCATTGGTAGTGCATTGGCAGGCAACCTGCAGAGCAAGTAAGAAGGTTTACACTTTGTATTATCTGTGGAGTATCGCTAAGAATTACCCAGCCATTATTAAAGGTTGCATTTTTAGCAGCTACACTTATGGCTGTATCTATTTCCAGTTTATTAGGAATACTATCAAACCAGATTCCTGTACCACCCGATACGTTTGGTTTGGGATACATAACCATGGTAAACAAAGGGGCTGAATCTGCAACGGCATGTCCAATAGTGTCACTCCAGTTGTAAGTAAGATATCCATTAGGAGCGTGGGTTACATCTATCTGATTGAAGTTCATTTTTAAATAGCTACTATCAAACTTTATACCTCCTAAATTTAAGTAGGCTGTATCCCAATGAATAGAACCTTTTAATGTTGAAACATTATACAGACTTTTTCCTCTTACAGGGACATCTACGGATACTGCACAAGTTGTTGTATCTATTTTATCAATGGATAGCGAAGGTGATAAAGTAGAGTATCTAGCTACAAAACAATAGCCGTAATGATTCTTGAAAATACCACATGCATATAAATTATTACTTGAATCAACAAGCAAGCCACCAATAAGATTATTACTAAATGAAGAATCATTTAAATAGCCCAATTTCGACCAATTAACCCCGTCCCATTTGGCTACAAAATTATTACCATTCATATCTTTGAGATACCCACCTGCGAAAAAACTATTTTTTTATCTACTATCATTGTGGCCAGTCTTGTCCCATGATTTGAGCCACCACCTAATATACTATCACTTGCACTGCCAAGTTCTCTCCAAATATTACCATTCCATTTGGCTATATAAGTATTGCCCCTACTATTTGTAAAATTACCACAAGTATATATACTATCATATTTGTCAATGTAAATATAATCTACAAAATAATTTAAAACTAAATTGTTAGCACCTATAAGTTCACTCCAATTATTCCCATCCCACTTAGCAACAAAATTTATATAATTTGAATTAAATATTTTAGAACTATTAGCATATATATATCCATGTGAATCAATATTCAAAGTAAAAATGGTACTATGAATTATACTATCACTCTTAGAACCTAATTCACTCCAATTAAAACCATCCCATTTTGCTACATAACAATGATTTTTATTATTTGAGAAACTTCCTCCTGCAAATAAATTTCCTTTATTATCTACAACTAAAGAATAAACTCCACTATTAGGAAAAGTGTTATAAGAATCGTTTAACTTTATCCAATCTGTTCCGTCCCATTTATATACATATCCATATCCATAACTATGTAATCCCCCTACATAAATATTACCAAAAGTATCTGCTACAATGGAATATATAATACCTGGTAAAAAATTTAAACTTGTTGCTCCTAACTCGCTCCAACTTTTCCCATCCCATTTTGCTATGAATGATTTGTTTTTCGAATTTGTAAAACTCCCTCCAACATATAAGTTATTCTTAAAATCTATTGTTGAAGCATTTATGTTACCGTTAAATTTAGAGGTATTTGTTCCACCAACCTCTAACCATTGTGCTTTCGCACCAAAAGAAATATTCAGCAAAACAACTAAATAGAGTAATTTAAGTTTCATATTGGGGGTGATTTAGGTTTCAATAATACGAAGAATTTATTATACCCACAAAAAACCCTGCAAGGGCAGTCTTGCAGGGTGTATAAAATAGTAAGCGTTTTACTATGGAATTACGGTACTGAATACGAATCCATAGGAACCTTCATTTCCATCTTTGGTTACATAACAAACTGCCATAGTAATTGGCTGTCCTGCCTGTGCTAGCGTAAATCCAAGTTTAATAGGGTGTTTGTTACAGTCCTTAAACAATGGAAATAAACCAGGGGAAGCAGGAGGGTTTGCCCCAAAAAAGTATCGTATTCTATAAAACACAATTCCTTTAGGTTTACCCTTTTTGCCCATAGAATCTTTACATACAAACGTAAAGGTATGGCCCTCTTGCGGCTTACAGGAAGTAGTGGGAATTTCGGTTTCGGCTATCACCCCGGTTCCTCTTGCAAGGGCACGGGTAACCAGACCGGCATTAGCAATATCTTCCGCTGTAGCAGCCGGATTGTCGTAATAATACTGTTTAGCCACCCTTCTAAGCATCAGCGTAAGCTTGGTTTTCGCTGTGTTCTTATTTAAGTGATCTACAGGAGTTGCCGAGTTTTTAACTTGCGCAATTCCCCAGCTTTCTTCCCAGCCAGTATCTTCTCCCAACCAAGTGGTCATTACAGTTGTTGGTATAGCAAGACGGGTGGTATTAATTACTGCATTGGAATGCAGCGTTTTTCGTTTAATATCGAATGCAGAATCTGCAATCTTGAATTGATCAGCCATTATTTAATTTTTTATTGCGTAATAACGAGTATTACTGCATTGTACTTTAAGTGTTTTTTCTGCCCAACTTACGTTTAGTATACTGTACTAATCGTATTTAAACCTTCGGCTATATAAACCATAGCCTTAGTTAAGAGTAAGAAGCACACCGTCTGCATAGACGGTCACCTGTTCCTGCGGTAAGAAGGTCTATGTCTGTATAGACTACGACCTAGTCCTGCGGTAAGATGACCTATGTCTGCATAGACAGTCGCCTAGTCCAGTGGTAAGTAGTACTATGTCTATATGCACCTAGACCTATGTCTGCATGCACCAACACCTATGTCTGCATAGACAGCTACCTAATTACCCTTAACCAAGCGTTGGGTACCCTTTATTGAAGCTGAGGTGGAGTATGTGACGAGTTTTTCATAACTATAAGCAAGCAGGAGTTGAATAAAGGCTGGTAGTAATAACAACAACTATGAAGCAAAAGCCCGCAAGGTTGAACGATGTTTGTTATTAAAAACAGTAATCATTTTCCTGAGAAGTGCACAAGGTATGCAAGTAATTATATAATAATGGATATAAATGCTGAATCTGTAAATGTTGTAAGTTCTTGAAATAATTATGTAAATAAAGAGTTACAGGTTGCTGGTTGCTGGCAATACAGGTTATTAATGGATTAACGGATAGAACAGTTGCTGGTTACTAGTTTCAGGTTGCTGGTAATACAAAGAATTATTGGTTGATCTGGCAACAGGTAACCAGCAACTTGCAACTGGTATTTTGTATTTGTTGTTTGCGTTAGTGATAGAAGGGAAAATCCTTTTTTTTGCCCGCCCCCATCCCCTAAAGGGCAATGTCATTTAGTTAAGGACACAAAAAGTAAAAACCATTGAGTTATGAACTGAAAAATATTCAGTTCTTTGTAATGACTAAAAAACAAACAACTCAATGGTAGCAGCAAATGTAAAAATAATTGAAGAACTTAAAAACTTTTTAGATACCATATCTACAGAACCAGAAATAAGAAAGTTGTTCACCCAATCGGAAGAAGATTTTACACGAAACCGAAAATTACCAATGGATAAAATAGTTGGTATAATTATTAATATGCCAAAACGTAGTTTAAGCATTGAGATACAAGAGTTCTTCTTTAGTCTGGAACAAGATGTAAAGTCGAGTACAAAGGGTGCTTTTAGTTTACAAAGAACTAAGTTACAGCCTTTATTTTTTGAAGTATGGAATGCATGGCTTGTTGCTGCCTTTTACACTCATTATGGCGCCAAAGTAAAACGTTGGAGAGGCTTTAGACTTCAGGCAGTAGATGGATCTACAGCTTATTTATTAAACAATCCCGATGTGGTAGATTATTTTGGTGTGCAAGCAAATCAGTTTGGCTCTATAGCTATGGCAAGAGTGCTGCAAATACAGGATATATTAAACGACATAACGGTAAGAGGGGAAATACATCCAATTAAAGTATCCGAAAAGGCCATGGTAGCCAATCAAGTGAGTCGTCTTTATGAAGACAGTCTGACTATGTTTGACCGTGGTTATCCCAGCTTTGCCTTGTTGTACCTAATGCTCAATGAAGAAAGCCCCCGTCATTTTGTAATGCGATGTACTATTGGCTTTAATAAAGAAGTAACCCAATTTATGCTAAGCAGCAAGAGCAGTAAAGTTGTTGAAATGCATGCAACATCCAACGCAATAGAAACGCTCAAAAAGCAGGGTCATATAGTAACATCTAAAACAACTATAAAAATCAGAATGGTTAAGATAAGATTGAGTAACGGAGAGACAGAAATACTACTAACTAATTTGTATGATGAAAACCTTTTTACACTACAGGATTTAAAATATCTATACGGTCTTCGCTGGGGTATAGAAACAACCTATGGAAAACAGAAAAATCAGTTACAAATGGAGCAGTTTAGTGGGCATAGGGTGATCTGTATAAAACAGGATTATGCAGCAGGAATATTTGTTGCAAACCTTCAAAGTCTTATAGAAAAGCAATGCGATAACTATTTAACGCTCATCAATAAAAAACGAAAGCATGAATATAAAATTAATAGAAATGTTAGCTGGGCTTCATTAAAGTTTAATATTGTAAAGCTATTTTTAGATAACAATCCACAGCAAATATTACTGAAATTACAAAAAGCATTTGAGCGAAATGTAGAACCTGTAAGACCAGGCAGAAAACATCCTCGGGTTGTAAAAGCCAAAAGAATAAATGGCAAATATCAAACATTCACTAACTATAAAAGAGCTATATAATCCTTAACTAAATGACATTG
>CAIVPM010000278.1 GCA_903907815.1 uncultured Chitinophagaceae bacterium
GCTTATATACAATCTACAACTTTTATTTAAATACGAGATATAGAACGTCAGGAACGGCTAATAATGCGGACTGGTTATTACAAAACCCTATAACATTGGCTACAAACCCTAAAGAAGGAGAATGGAGATGTAAGGTGATGTCTGCGTGTATTCCGTTTTCATTTCACCAATTCAATGCCTATAATTATAAAACCTTCGTGATATACAACGGGTCGGTGAATACAAGTTTTGTTGTATCAACGGGCAATTATAATATTTTGACTTTTGCTGATGAATGGACGTTAAGAGTGAATACTTTATTTCAAGCAATAGACCCAACATTTGTTATGAGTTATACATATAATTTTGATGCTAATTTATTAACATATACTTATATTTCGTCAGTAATCAATTCTATCAATTTTTTAAATACTGCTGGTTCAACTCAATGTAATTTATCAAACGGGTTTAATACGGTGTGGAGTATGGTTAGAAATACTGCTAAAACAAGCGACCAAGCGTGTAATGTCAGTCCTGCTAGAAATTTATATATGTTTTCTAACTCATTGATTCAAAATAAAAGCTATGATGGATTCGTAAGCCCTATTAGAACGAGTAATGTATTAGAGTGTATTAATATAGAGACGACCCCGTATCAGTATATTCAGTTTAGACCAAATAATAGCACAGTCAGTGTATTAACTAATTTCTTAATAGACCGTATCAATTTATCACTACAAGATGAGAGCGAGGATATACCTTTATATGATTTAGTGTTAAACTGGAGCGTTCATTTAGTGATGGAACACTGGGTATATGATAAACCGCAGTATAGTTTAGAAGACTCATTCCAAAACCAAATGGACGCTACTTCTAAAAGAGATGATGATTTGAAAAAGATGTTAGACGATAAGCAACGATTGATAGACTTAAATAAAAATTCAATTGAAGAATTAAAATCTTTACATAATATAAAAACGAAGAAAGATGTTTCAAAAACTACGAACAAAGAGCCAACCAACAACGGAGAAAATCCTCCCAAAACCAATAGCACCGACAATACCAATCAATGAAGAAAAACCGGTTAAGAAGTATTACCAGAAGAACTGAAATGTCTCAAGGACATTTGAAAAATAAAAAATTTTTTTTATTCGTTATATACAATTAAAAATGTCTCTATATCAAAATTTAACAAAGATTTATGACGTTCCGGACGCCCAATCTCAAAACGATTCGGTGAATCAAGTCCCAAGAAGTTGTCTTCCTCCACGAGTAGGCAGACCATTTATGGCACGAAAACAAATACGACAAATTCAAGCCGTGTCGGGTGCTACTGCTGGTCCATCTCAAACCTCTATCATTAAAATCCCAACTGGTAATGGGGCTGGATTTATGGTTGCTGGTTCTGCTTATTTAAACTTTAGATTCGCTGTTACACAGGCTTCAGCCACTTGGGGGTTCGCAGGGTCATTAGGTGATGCTTCTGCTTTGATTAACCGTTTAACATTATCTCAATCTGTTATTTTAGAACAAATTCAAAACTACGGATTATTTTCTACTAACGTTGTTAGTCCTTATGCTACAAGCGCAAACTACTCTAATATCAGTCAGGTATGCGCAGGGGGTATGGGAAGCAACAATTTACTTTCCCTCGGTTATAATACTGGATTGACTACAACAGCTGTAACCACTTTAGAAAATGTGAATTTCGTTTATAATCAAGGCACATTGAATTTCTCCATTCCTTTGTTGTTCGGTTTATTTTCAGGAGGGAGTGAATGTAATTACCTTCCATTAGCACTAATGTCGCAAAACCTTGACATTCAGACCGATTGGGCCACAGTAAATCAAGCCTTTTCCGCTATTACCGCCGAAGTTACAAATTACTCCATTACTCAATTATCAGTTGTTTATGAGACGGTTCAATTACCTATGGAATACGAAAACGCTGTAAGAGCTAAATTACTCGCTGGTTCTTTATATAGTATTCCTTTCCAGACCTGTATTTCATCTCAAGTCGCAGGGTCTTCAGCCTTGTCATACAACTTTTCCGTTAATTGTAGTTCAGTGTCTGGCTTTTGTTATGGAACGATTATCTCGGCCAACCAAGCAACAACTTTATCAAATAAAAATTTCAGTGCTTCTGCCTCTTCAACAAATGCTACTGACAGCACTACTGTATCAAGACGACAATTATACGCGGACGGTGATTCAGTTCAGCAGTTCCCAGTGTATAATATGGATAGTATGCTACTCAAAGAAAGCGCTCGTATGTTCGCAAATTGTAACGACCCCCAATATTCAGTGCCTTTTTCCACTCAAGGAAATGTTGGTGCTGGAGGTGTTGCTGGTATTAGAGGAAGTTTTAGAAGCTCCTTTTATTTAGTTTGTTTTAACTTAAGAAATTTTAGTGAATCATCTCTTTGCCTTTGCGGAAGACCAGTTGGATTATTAAATTTACAAATCAATGATTCAGGTGCTTCTTCTACTGATACAGTCTATATGTTTGCTATTGTGGATTATGTGGCGGTATTAGACGGAGCTAGTGGTTCATTGTCTTTAATTAGATAAATTATAAATTTTCTTTTTTTCTTTATTTATATAATAAAGAAAGAATGTCTGGAAAACCAGTTATTATTTTAAGGATTTTTATGAATAAGTTGTTGAGCGAAAACGGGTTAAAATACATAGATGCGGTTCAAGCAGGGTTTTACCAAATTGATAAACGAGAAGATGAGACACTATTAGTTTATGTGTGCGAAAATGAGCAGGATATACAATCAACAAAAGCGTTTAAGATATTACCGGAAGGGTTGGAGGAGAGCTTCCTAAAGTGTATGGCTGATTTTCGGTTATTAGTGCCGTCGGTTGAGCCACTTCCACCAGTTTCTTAACTCTTTGTTCTAATAAAAGAAGGACATCTTGAGAATACTTATTATCTTTATGATTTGATTTGAGTTCGTCAATTGAAGACCACATTGAATTATCGTTTAAGTTAAGAGGA
>CAIVPM010000279.1 GCA_903907815.1 uncultured Chitinophagaceae bacterium
TGTATTAAACAGCCGCTGTTCTCTGCGTTCTCTGTATTTGTATTCCATTCAAAATTTAGCATTAAACATTTAAAATAATGTATTCTCTGCGTAACATCAGTTATTAATTATGAATTGTCCCCCTACCGGTACATTTTAGCCACTTCCTTTACTATTCCTTCCATTTCCTGATCATTTCCCAGGGGGTCATAATCCTGTTTGAGATTGTTACCAAAAACAACGGCTACCGTTTGCCAGAAGGCGGCCGTAAACCAGCCTTTATACTCTTCAATAATCTCGTAACAGTTATTGCCTGTTTCGCGGTATATAAGCTTCATTAATACTTTGCCCTGATAGGTAGATAGGTTGGTAATACGATCGGCAAACTCTTTCTTTAGTTCTTTTTCTCTGGAATGGATAATGGCTTTACGTTTCTTTTTATCGGTTACACCAGCCAAACGGGCATTGATATCGTTGATAATTTTAGAGGCTGATATGGCATAAGGGTAAGTAACATACACTGCATTGCGAAGTCTTGTCCAGGCTTCCCGCTTTTTACGCATCTCTCTAGTTATATGAACACTATGGTACAACCAGATAGGGGGCATAGAAGCTGCTTCTAAAGTATCGCCTTCTTTTGTAATAATAGCATGAACCTTAATAGTATCATACTTACCCAACTGTGCATAGGAGTTAGAGGCCTTAAGTATGCCAGAAAAGAGAAGAATGCAAGTGATAATATAGAAAGGGGTAACCTTCATTACTACGAAAATAGTCCTAATTCATTAGCTAATTTGCTAATGAATACAATTAGATAATTTGACAATTTGATGATGAATACAAATTCGACAATTCAACAAGGAAACAATTAAACAATAAAGTAATAAAACAATTAATCAATAGAACATGCCTCCTTCTGTATAAATAGCCCTTAGTTTCTATTTAATTTAAGTCGATGAATCAATGCAATAAGCATACCCGTTACCATTACTATCACCCCTATCCATAAAAGATTAATCATAGGAAACTCTATAACTTTAAGGGTAACCAGATTTGATAATGCCTTACTTTCTTTAACTCCAAGCTCTACTTTTCCTGTTCTCCAGTCATCCATTTTATTAAATCTCAACACCAGGTTCTGAGCAATAACGGTATCGGTAATGAAAGTCATGGTATTGTGGTGTAGTTTTATACCAGGATAAGCTGGGAACCTTCGACCATCTTTTGTAATGACCGTCATATTCAGAATAATAGCTGAATCTTCATGGCTAATTTTAATAGGAGCATCTGCAGGATTAAGTTTAATATTATTCAAAACCAGCATACCATTGCTATAAAATGTTGTATCGCCAACCTTTACAGGGGTATTGCGAAAAGTAGCCGTATCGTCTTTCTTATTTTCTTCAAAAGCTGAAATGTACACAAACACATCTCTATCCCAATAATGCTTTGATGCAGGGTTGGCAGCAAACCCTTCCATGCCTTTATTGTTCTTAGCTATATCAGGATAAACAGAGAAAGTTTCTTTGGTATGTTTTTTTCTAAAATCGATCTGGAAAAAGCGTTTTCTTTCATATTCATTGAAAGTATCTGTAACATAGGTAACCATGTATTTACCCATATCGGTGGCTACCCCTTTAAATAGGGTAACATTCTCTGCAGGATCTTCCATCTTACTTTTCTGAAATACCGCAATCCCAGTATTATTATTGCTAAGGATCGTTTTCTTAGAAGCGGACAAAAGAATACCCAGCAATATCATTCCAAAGCCTACATGCGCTATTGAAGCACCAGCAAGTTTTATGCTCCCCTTTAATACAGTAAGTATATAATTTGTATTAGCAACAATGGCGTAAACAGCAGCAAATATGGCAATATGAATAGCTATAAGAAAACCAATTCCTTGCTTATCATAACTAATATTTCCTTTAATGCTTATAAATGCAGCAAAAGCAATAGAAAGCACGGTAGAACGAAACATCTTTTTGCCAAAATAAAGATCGTTCGTAATTTTATATTTAAGGTACTGAGTAA
>CAIVPM010000280.1 GCA_903907815.1 uncultured Chitinophagaceae bacterium
ATGATAAAAATGTATACAATCACATTATAAATTGTATGGTGAATTTCAATATCCGATCGCTTTATGTTGGTTGCAACTATTGCTAAAACCGCAATTCGGATAATATTCAGTAAACTGATTAACGAAAAGCCAATAATAGACCAGGTAATTTTTTTATTGAAACCAGATGGGTAAGCCATTAAAAAGGCAAACCATACACTAATAAGTCCAAAGCCAAGGCAGGAGTATACCAGTTGAACACTATAACCGTGTATGATGTGAAGATGGTAATGGCCTTTCACTACACTTTGATAACCCATTATATTGGTTAAATAATGTGCTGATTCCAGTAGAGAAATTCTATACCAATCAATGAAATTGAAATAATGATCCAGAAATGAAATATAATATCCACCAGGGCTGGTGATGGATTCATAAAAAATACTGGAGTAGTAAAACAAAACAAAAAAGAGCATAAAAGTACCAACAAATCGAAGTACTGGATGCTTTATAAAGGAAAATAACATAGGACTATACTTTAATATAAATTTTTTTCTTGTCCAGCAGAAAAGCGATTAACCAATAACAAGTAACCATAAAAAGAGAAAATAGAAATGACCCCAATCGATAGTCTTTGCTGACATTTTGAAATATATGCTCGTACAACCATTCTAATGGATTTACGGTATCCTCACCCGATTTTATAAGAATTAAATTTAATAGTCTTGGAACTAAACCACTCAATACAAATATAAAAAGCGGATTTTTACCGAAGGAGATAAAAAAGTGTGTTATTCCAAGTTGTATTTTCCTTATATCAATAATCCAGATAAGAAAAGAAAGCAACAATATAGCCAGTCCTGAAGTATAAATAGTGTAACTACTTGACCATATTTTTTTATTGATGGGAACTAAATAATCCAGCGTATATCCTAGTAATAAAAATCCACAACCTATTAAAAGTAAATTAGCCAGTAAAGTATAATTTTTATCGTTTTTAATAATCAAGTTTCCTAATAAGTAGCCAAAGAGCACTTCTACTATTGCAGAAATAGTACTCATCAGTCCCTCGGGATCAAATGGAATGCCTTCGCCTTTATATAGGTGGACAGTTCCAATTATTGATTTGTCTATTGAAGTGCCAAAATAACCTTGTAAACTATAAGGGTCATTTGGTAAGCCAAAATGAATACACAAGATCCAGTATATTCCTAACAAAATAAAACAAATGTGCCATAAATATTTTTTCTTAACATACATGATGATAAATGAGGCTACTAAATAGCAAATGGCAATTCTTTGTAAAACGCCTAAGATTCTTACCCCAGTTTCTAGTCCATTTTTATTAAACCAATGCCAGGGTTTAGGTACAAGATGGCCATCCATGTACATTAAAAAAGGAAACCAGTTTAGGAATAAACCAATCATAAAAATTAGTATAAACCTTTTAATAATTTTAATAATTAATAATTTATTAACCTCGTATTTATTCATTACAAAACTCAAGGAATTGCCCGTTGCGAAAAGGAAAAAAGGAAATACTAGATCGGTAGGGGTGCAACCATTCCAGATAGAATGATCTAATGGGGGATAGATGAAATCCCATGAACCTGGGTTATTCACTACTATCATGAGTACTACTGTAAATCCTCTGAAAAAATCAAGTGAAACAGAACGCATATTTTATTATCTAAATTAAATATCAATGTAATCTCTTAAAAGTCGATACAGGATTTGGAAAAGTTATTCAAAACCGTATATTTGCCCAAATTTAGCAGAATTTAATAAAACTAATCTAAAATTCATTTAATAACATTAGTTTATTTATTTCAATTGCTGCTTTTCGCTTGAGATTTCGTAATTGTTCTTACAATCACTGTGACTCAAATGGCGAAGCTTTATCTAGTTTAAAAATATTAACATGAAGAAAATTCCTCTTTTTCTGATCAGTTTGTCCATCTTAATCATTTATTCTTCCTGTACACAGAAATTGTATAAGGATTATAATTTGTTTCAGAAAGGAATGGATAGTCTTAAAAATTATGACTATAAAGTACCCATCATTCAAAACAATGATGGATTATCCATTCAAATTTACAGTGCAACCCTTAGTCAGGATCAGGTAGCAGTATTTAATATAGGAGGAGGAAGTGTTGCAGGTACAAATGGAGGGGCTACTTCGGGCGCTTCATCTGGAACTTCTTCTTCATCTACCAACTCTAATAATGGACAGAATTACTTAGTAGATATTAACGGAGAAATTAATATACCCGTCCTTGGAAAGATAAAAGCTACAGGTTTTACTACTGAAGATATAAGGAATGACCTTATTACTAAACTAATTCCATTTGTAAAGGATCCAATAGTGATAGTGAAATTTGTTGGAATGAAAGTAAATGTACTTGGTGCAGTTGGGCATCCTGGGATACAAACTTTTTCCAGTTTAAATCCTACCATTATTGATGCAATAGCGCAGGCAGGTGATTTTGCTGATGGCGCAAAAAGAAAAGAGGTATACTTAATTAGAGATATCAACGGCAAAAGAAGTTCTTATAAATTAAATTTTGTTTCCGATGCATCAATATTCAATTCTGAAGCTTTTCAACTAGTACAAAACGATTTAATATATGTTCCATCCAATGATACGAAATTAAAATTAGTAAATCAGGATCCTGACTTACAAAAAAAATTGCAAGTTGCACAAATATTTGTACAAGCTATTTCAGCTTTAGCCTTGGTTGTAAATACATATTTTCTCCTTAAAAAATTTTAAAAAATGAGTGATAACATAAAAATTACTGACCAACAGTTAGAAATTAAGAAAAGAAGTTCTCCAATTGAGATTATTTTTAAATATCTCTCTTATTTACCCTTGTTTATTTTAACAATTGTAATTGCTACTACTATTGGGGAAATTTATGTAAGATATGTTTCTCCAAAGTTTAAAGCAACAACAATGTTATTAGTAAAACCTGATGACAAGAAAAAAGAAGACATACTGGATGCTGTTTTTTCTTCAAAAAAAGTTAACATTGAGAATGAAATACAGTTAATACGTTCTAAAAAATTACTAAAGAGGGTAATAGAGAAAAATAATTTTAACATTAAGTACTTTGTAAATGGGAAAATAAAAAAAACAAACATTTATGAGAATCATCCATTTAATATGGAAGTTGATAAACCAGGAGATAGTAGTTTGAAATTTACTTTAGTATTAAAAAATTTGACAAAAGAAGGAGTAGATATATTCAACTCAAACAAAAATGTTAACCAAACTAGTAAAATTATTCATGCAAAATGGGGACAAAGTTTTGAGTATAAAAACTGGGTTTTACATTTTAAACCACTAAACGACAGTTTTACTCAAAAAGAAATAACTTATTCAGTTGATTGGTATCCTATTTCTGAAGTTACTAACAATATTTCTTCAGAACTTAAAGTTTCAGCATTTAGTAAGAACACTACTATTATTAATATGCAATTAGTTACTGAACTTGAAAGTCTTTCTGCTGATATATTAGATGAAATAATTAAAGAATATATTTCCCAAAATATTGAAGAAAAAAAACTAGCTAACATTAATACCCTATTATTTATTAATGAAAGGTTGAAGATAATTGAAAATGAGCTTGGAGGAGTGGAATCTGATTTAACAAATTTCAAAAAAGAAGTATTAAATGGCATTGATATTCAAGCAAAATCTGCTGGGCTTCTAAGTGATTTAAACGATCAAGAGAGAGCTATTGTTGAGCTGAATGTAAAACTTGAACTTGCTAATATGTTGTATAACTATTTGCATAGTTCTAAAAATATAAATGAATTAGTTCCTTCCAGTTTTGATATTGATGATCCTACAATAATGAAATTAGTTGAAACGTTTAATGAAATTCAATTAAGAAAAAGAAGAGAAGAACCTATCAATACTTCAAAAGGGATTTATTGGGCAGATTTAAGTAATCAATTGAATGAAACCAGGAAAAGCTTATTGGAATCTTTAATTAATTATAAAACTAACCTTCAAAAAAATTATAAGGAAAGTAATAAAAGTAAAAATGATTTAGAATATAATCTTAAAGAGGTTCCTGAAAATGAAAGAGAACAAATTACGATAGAAAGACAAAAAAATATTAAGGAACAACTATACTTATACCTTTTACAGAAAAAAGAAGAAACAGCTATTACATCAGCTTCTATTACTTCCAATTATTTACAAATAGATCCAGCTGAAGGATCAAACATTCCTGTTGAACCAGATATTTCACGGATTAGAGTAATTACCATACTAATAGGTTTTTTAATTCCTATATTAATTATTTATTTAATTGACTTTTTAAACGATAAAGTAACCAGTAGAGAGGATATTACAAAGTATACAAAAGTTCCATTTGTAGGTGAAGTTGGGCATCATTCCAACAAAAAGGTTTTGGTGGTGGCTAACAAAAGTAGGAGTATCATTTCGGAACAATTTAGAATTATCAGGAGTAATCTAGAATTTTTAATTCAAGATAAAAAAGTTATCCTTATTACTTCCTCGGTGAGTGGTGAGGGAAAATCCTTTGTATCCTTGAATATTGGGGCAGTATTGGCCATTTCCAATAAAAAGGTAGCTCTTTTGGAATTTGATTTAAGAAAGCCGAGAATTATCAAGAACATTGGACTTAATAAGAAGAATGTTGGTATCAGTAATTATTTGATAGGTCAGATTACTAATCTGGATGAACTGTATTACCCAATACAGAATTATGATAATTTGCATGTATATGGTTGTGGCCCTATTCCTCCAAATCCTTCCGAGTTAATGTTGAATGAGAACATGAAAAAATTATTTGATGATTTAAGAAGTAGGTACGATTATGTAATTATCGATTCGGCTCCTGTTGGGTTGGTGAGTGATACTTTTACCTTATCCAACTATGCGGATGGAGTACTATATGTGGTAAGACAAAGATATACGCTTAAAAAACAAGTAGAATTTATTGAAGAAATCTATAGTAGCAATAAACTAGGTACTATGGGGCTAATAGTAAATGATGTGAAGGTGGGAGCAAGATATGGTTACTATGGTTATGGTTATGGTTATGGTTACGGCTATGGTTATGGTGGTTACAGCGGTTACGGTGGATATGGTGGATATGGTGGATACGGTGGGTATGCTTATGCAACTAAACGTTCGGGTTATTATTTCGATGACAATAAACCAAAATCGTTTATTCAGGGTATTAAAAACTGGTTTACAGGGAAGTAGGGAGTAAGGAGATAGGAGTCAGGAGAATCATGGATATTATTTTGAATGTTGAATTTTAAATGTTAAATGAAATTTATTTATAAAGACTTAAACCTAAAGACTAACAAAAATTCCTTAATACATCATGTGTAGAATAGCTGCTATTATTGGTTATAACAATAAAAATCTGGAGTACACCGCCAGGTTAATGGCTAATGCTATGGCTCATGGTGGACCTGATGATGAGGGTTTTTTGTTGAATAATGAATTAAACTATTGTTTAGCACATCGCAGACTATCCATAATCGACCTTTCCAGTATGGGACATCAGCCAATGTTGAATGATGCTGGAACTGTTCAAATTATTTTTAATGGAGAAATTTATAATTATGCCGAATTAAAGGCTATATTGATAAATAAAGGATTTACTTTTCGTTCAGGTTCCGATACTGAAGTATTGATTCATGGATACAGCTATTGGGGAATTGATGAACTGCTAAAAAGGGTTAAAGGAATGTTTTCCTTTATCATAGCTGATACTATCAAAAAAATAATGGTAGCAGCTCGTGATCAACATGGCATAAAGCCATTATACTATTCACAATATGGAGGATATTTTTATTTTTCTTCAGAAGTAAGGTCTTTCAAGGCTATTAATGAAAACTGGCCTAAAAATTCCAACTGGAATATCTGGTTTTTAACCTTTGGTTTTATTCCTGAACCCAATACCACACTCGATCAGGTGTTTTCGTTGGAAAGAGGGCATTATATGCTGTACGATTTAAATACACATGACTATAAAATAACCTGTTATTACAAGCATAATTATGAACCTATTGATGTAAGTTATGAAGAAGCCGTTGATACTGTAAAGAATCTTTTTGAACAGTCCATTAAAAGGCATTTGGTGGCAGATGTACCAGTGGGTATATTTTTGAGTGGTGGATTGGACAGTAGCTTAATTACTTATGCAGTAAAAAACTATACAAATACTAATACTCATTCACTGTCCATCTATTTTGAAGATGAAAAATATAGTGAGCAACATTATCAGGATATTGTATCCAAAGATGCAAATACGATACATAAGTCCTACAAAATTGATTTTGAAGAATTTTCCAATTCCTGGTCTGATATAGAAAGAAGTCTTGATCAGCCTTCTATAGATGCAATTAATTCTTATTTTATTTGTAAGTATGCTAAAATAAACAACCTTAAAGTGGTAATGAGTGGACTAGGAGGAGATGAATTTTTTGGGGGTTATAATTCTTTTAATAGAAGTAATTATTATCAGCGATTCAGAAAATTCTCTTACTTGAAAAATATTATTCCCTTTACTAATACTTATCCAAGAAAAAAAATTGAATTCCTTACAGATAATAATCCTGCATCCGAATATTTGTTTTACCGTGGTTTATATACCCCTAAAGATGTAGCAGGAATATTAGGAATTGATACAATAGATGTATGGGATGAATTGTCTAAATTTAAAACACACGATAATACAGCATTGCTGCAGCCCAAGAATAGGGTATCGATGCTGGAATCAACAGTGTATATGCAAAGCCAGTTGCTAAAGGATAGCGATGTGCAAAGTATGTGGCATAGCATAGAACTAAGAGTGCCTTTTCTGGATATTGACCTTACCAATTATGTAAATAGCTTGCCTCCAGAAATTAAATATAAGGAGGGAAGACATAAGCCATTATTAATAGATGCTTATAAGGATATTATTCCAAGAGAAATATGGGATAGACCTAAGAAAGGGTTCACTTTCCCATTTGATGTATGGTTCAAGAAAGTTGACGTCTTTAATAATCAGCAGGTAATTCCTTCCAGATTTGCAAAGGACTTTAATAAAGGGCACATTAATTTTAGTAGGGTATGGTCTATTTATCTGAATAATACATTTGGGCTAAATTTTGATTATATATCACAATCAACTGTAGTTAAGCCTAAAATATTATTTGCATATTTAATTGCTTTCAGTAAAACTGGAGGCATTGAAAAGGTAAACAGAACTATTTTAAAGTGTTTAACCCAGGAAAATAAGTTAATTGCAAATGCATGGAGTATCTATGATAAAAACCCGGAAATTAATTATTATCCAAGATTTGGATTTAAAGGGTTTAATAGTAATAAATTATTATTTACCACTCAATTAATAAAAAATATTTTCAAATGGGATAAGATCTTGGTTGGTCACATCAATCTGGCGGCTGTAATAAGGGCAGCAAAAAAGATAAAGCCATCCTTGAAAATTGTTCTAATTACGCATGGAATTGAGGTTTGGGGTAAAATGAGTGCCAATAAACTTTGGTTACTGAATAATGCAGATAGAATTATTGCTGTAAGTGAATATACTAAAAATAGAATGGTAAAAGATTCAGCTATTGATCCAGATAGCATTACAGTTTTACACAATTGCCTGGATCCATTCTTTCCTAAAAATTTTGATATAGAAAGACCAAGGTATCTTTCACAGCGGTACAATATTGATCCTCACACTAAGATCGTTTTAACGGTTAGTAGGATTAATAAAGATGAAGGCTATAAAGGTTACGATACCGTTATTGAAGTATTAGGAAGCATCTTCCAAAAAAAACCTTCTATTAACTTCAAATACATACTTTGTGGTAAGTATGATAGCATAGAATACAAGAGAATTATGGAGCTGATAGTGCTGCATAATTTATCAGATAAAGTAATCTTACCTGGGTTTATACCCGATAGTGAATTGGTTGATCATTATAGATTATCAGATATTTATATAATGCCTAGTAAGAAAGAAGGATTTGGTATTGTTTATATAGAAGCAGCTGCTTGCGGGTTAGAAGTTATAGCAGGCAACGCAGATGGAAGTGCCGAAGCTATGATGAATGGAGAGATTGGCCACCTGGTGAATCCTGATGATAAAAAGGAGATTTATGAAAAGTTATATGAATTGTTGAATAAGGCTACTTCTAAGTCAAAAGAAATATCTGATAAAGTTTATCAGCAATATGATTTTGATAAGTACAAAGAAAGTCTGTTGGAAATTATAGATAGAGCATAAGACAAATCATTGTAAGGAAATAACTTCGAATAAATTTACTTAAACCAAACATTTTATTTAAATAATTAGTTACAAAAATTAACTATAACAAGCTTTAATAGCTTCTGGGGTTACAAAATGAGAACAATCAAACTTTATATTAATAAAATCAATTTGATTTTTAAAAACCCATCTGCATTTACCAAAAATGTAATAGCTGTATTTACTGCTAGTGTTGTTAGTCAGTTTTTGCCCCTAATTACTGCTCCTATATTAACCAGAATTTATTCACCTAGTGATTATGGAATCTTAGGAATATTGATTAGTATTGTAAGTATCTTTAGCGTTTTTGTTACCTTGAGCTATGCTAATGTAATTGTCACAGCAAAAGACGATGATGAATCCACTAATGTAGTCGCTTTATGTATTAAAATTACCATTTGGGTAAGTTTAATAATATTGTTGATAACCATAGTAGGATTTAAATTAATATCACATTGGTTTAATTTAACGGATCAAAAAAAGTATTTATTAATAGTACCTATTTCAGTTTTTTTAGGAGGATTATCTACTATTTTTGGATTGGTTGCTAATAGGTATCAATTGTTTAAAATATTATCAAGAAATAGGGTTGTAGGTGTAATAATAAGTGCAATATTTTCGATTACTATTGGGTATTTTACTAA
>CAIVPM010000281.1 GCA_903907815.1 uncultured Chitinophagaceae bacterium
CACAGAAAAAGAAAAGTATTTTGATAATAAAGCCTTTTGGAAAAGAGAATACCTACGGCTAAATGGCTAAAACTAACATGCGGTTTGAATGTAAACAGCGGGGGATTGGCCATTTATACTGGCTATTATCTTATCTCTACCCCTAAAACTTTCCCAAAACATAAAAAAAAATGTTATTTTGAAATCTGAATCATAATTCCGCTTATTTTTGCGCTCCTTTCACGAATAGTGGTATGGTGTCCACTATAGAGAGATAAAAATATTAGGTAATAAGAAGTAAAACATTTTAAGCATGAAACAAACATTCCAACCACATAAGAAAAGACGTAAGACAGTACACGGTTTCAGAAAACGTATGGAATCTGCAAATGGCCGTAAAGTATTGGCTGCACGTCGTTTTAAAGGCCGTAAGAAGCTAACTGTATCGGACGAGAAAGGTTTGAAATAGGATTTCAAATTTTTAATATAATTGAATAGCTTCACCCCGGTGAAGCTATTTTTGTTTGAATAATGAATAATAACAACTCATACGGAAAGCTGGAGAAACTTAAAAGCCGCAAAATACTGGGTACAGTGTTTGGGAAGGGAAAGTCGTTTCTGAACTTTCCGGTAAAAGTCACCTATCTGATCTCCGAAACACCCACCGATTTCCCTGTAAAGGCTGGTGTAGGTGTAAGTACTCGTTTCTTTAAAAAAGCAGTAGACAGAAACAGGGTAAAAAGATTACTAAGAGAAACCTACCGATTAAATAAAAGTCCTCTAATACAATACTGTACAGAGAATAATCTTCACATAGCCATATTCTTTTTATATGTAGATAAACAATTGCCCGAATTTGAAACCCTTCAAACTATTATGCAGGCGGCGCTGAAAAGGCTAATTAATCAGTTGGAGAAAAGACAAGGAGGCAAAGAGTCAATAGGCAAGGAGTAATACAAATACAAGGCAAAGAGGCAATAGGAATACCAATACAATGTAAATACGCAGATAATTGTACAATTGTATTAATTGTATTTCATTATCAATTTGTATTCTCCTGTCTCCTATATTTTATCTCCTAACTCCATTTATTATTATCTATCAAAGTCAACCAATTCAAGCTTCTTTACTCTTGAAATTATGGAGCCTACAGTTCTGTTGAAGTGTTTTGCTAACTCTTTAGGTGTTGCTCCCTGATAATACCTGACGGTAAGTTCTTCATCCAGTTCGGAGGTCCAAGGGCGATAGGCGTCTTTGAAACTTGTACGAGCTAACTCTACGGAATAAGTCTTCTCTTTGGTGACTACTTTCTTTCCTTTGACAGGAATTTTTGTTCTTGGCTTTTTATCTTCTTCTTCGAGATTCTTCACAATGATAATATGTGGAGATACACTGAAGTCTTTAGGCATTAATTTTTCTGGAATGTGTAAGGTATTTCTGGCACGGGTTACTGCCACATATAAAAGGTTTATCTCTTCGTTCAATTTAGCCATGTCATAAGTAGCAGAGTACTTATCGAGAGACATCTTTTCTATCTTCTCTTTAGTAATGAAATCGTTTACGAGGAACACGGTGTCGTATTCCATTCCTTTGCAACGATGCACAGTAGAGAAGATCATTTCGGCTTTATCTTTCTGATCATTTTCTACATGTTTTGCTTTAATAGTCTTGATGATGTCGGGGATTTCGTTTTCGTATTCTTTTACTATCTCCACCATCATTCCAAGCTGAACGTCTTCCGTTTTATCTATATAGTCTTCCAGTTCTTCTATATTCTTCATGCCTTTGATAAGGTTGTCTCTTATCATGTGGTGCTTGTTGTTGTATAGATTCAGCACATCGTATAATGAAGCGCCTTCGTCGGCATAGGTATAGGAATTTATGTTGCCCTCGAAGTAAATATGCTTTACTTTCTTTTCGGTAACGTATTCAATTGCTTTTAGCAATAAGCCCAGATTTGTTCGTGCGAGAACTGCCAGTGATTTATGTTCTTTACTAGTGCCATTACCTTTGATAGGAATGGGTTTGTATTGTTCCAGATGGCTTTTGGATTGTAAAATATCCATTGCCAGGTTTGCAATGTCCTGACCAAAGCGGAAACTGGTAGTTAGGTAGTATGGTTTGAAGTTTGTCTTCTCTAAAGAGTTTACAGCAAAGCGCCACCCATATATCTGCTGATGGGTATCGCCCACAATTACTTTAGTTGCATTTTGTTTGAGGAATAGATCGAGCATAACTGGAGAGGAGTCCTGACCCTCATCGAAGAGAATAAAATCGTAGGGGAGTTGTGGGGCAGCAAGCTGAAACTTTTTAAGATAGAAGTCGTGGGTGATTTCTATCTCGCCTGAATTCATTTTGCTTAGTAAGAGTCTTGACTGTCCAAGTATATAAGGATAAAAAGAAGTAACGAACGACTTAGCTTTATCATCGGTGATGGTATCGAGATAGTTTAGGTCCTGAACTTTTTGTTTATCGCTATTGCAGAAGTATGCAATGAACTTATTGATATGATTGGCAATAATATATTCGGTATGCTTTTCGCTGTTGCCCTGAAGGTTGAGCAGTTCGGCAATCTCGTTGGTTTTATAGCCTTGTGCTTTTACTTTATAGTTATTCTGAAATACTATATAACGATAAGCAAGCGAATGAGCAGTTTCTACTTTGACATTGTATAATCCTTTCTCTTCGAATTTTCTGGCAGCTTCGAGTTTTACAGATTTGTTGAATGCTATGTACAAAATGCGGCTGTTTGCTGGCCTTGTGCGAGCATATTCTATGATAGTTGTTGTTTTGCCTGAACCTGCAACAGCATTGATTTTGATGTCTCCAGAAGCGTTAATAATATCTGTTTGTTCCTGTGTAAGTTTCATTGTTCTATGTTCTATTGCAGCCCCTAATTTTTATAAGTTTACGGATGATTTTAGTTTGATAAACATATAAATTTTTATTAGTTGCGAAGATACCTAATAGGTAGAGAATTAAACAATTCATTTAAGGTAAAAAAAAACTTCTTTGTGGGTTAAAATGAGCATAAGGGAGGAAGGAGACAGGAGTGAGGAGTTAGGAGAATACAAAATACAAGTTAGTACTAATACTCAACGATATTTAATATTTTATTTTGTAGCAGTAGTATTTAGATGTTTGTTTATGCAATGCTACTACCTTTTGTACATATTTAGTATACTAAAGAATTATTGTTTATTTAAACGTGTATAAACAATAGAACTATCAGTTGGATATAAAATGATTAGGAGTGAACTGTATTACTAAGCTGTTTTGTTTAAATTATCATCTTCTGGGAATTAAGTATTATGAGTTTTTATGGGAATGATATAAGTTTTCTTGGGGACTATTAATGTTTTGTTGGGAATGATGTAAGTTTTCTTGGGGACTATTAGTGTTGGTATGGGAATGATATAAGTTTTTCTGGGACAAAGAAGTGTTTAGATGGAAACTGTATAAGATTTCTTGGGAACTATTAAAGTTTGTATGGAAAGGGTAAGCGTCATCTTGGGGAAGATATAAGTTTGGATGGGAAGGGTAGGAGTTTTTCTGGCGAAGGTTAATGTTTGGTTGGGGGAAGGAATTGTTTGATTTGCGGAGCTGATTGAATACAAAATTCTCAATAATGTTTGCTAATGTCCCAGTAGTTAATTTGTATTTTGTATTGCGTTAGTTGCTGCAGGGAATATCCTTTTCTACCACCCCTGAATCTGCTATTAATCTAGTGCTGATATGAGTGGTAGAAAAGATAGGAAGGGCTGCAACGGCCGCTTGCGGAACGCCCAAAAAAATAATTGATAATGGGAAATTGATAATTGATAATGAATAGTAGGAATAAATAGAAAAAGGCTACATTCATTTAGAATATAGCCTTTCAATAATTAATATCTTAAGTTAATGTATAGTTTGTTTTAGTAATTAGAAACCGTATAATAAAGTGATTCCGATAATAGAAGCTTTCTCTTCGCTAAGACCTTTGTGGAAAGATACTCCCAAGTCCATATTGTTGTCTCTGAATTTGAATCTAATACCTGCGTGACCAAGGGGACCTGTTGCTTTAAGTGTACCTGATCCTCCAATGCTATTACCATAGGAATCAGTAACAACATCTGAATATGAAGTAGCGAAATACCCGAATCCAAGACCTGCATAAAAGCCAAAGTTGTCATCATCGGCAGATTCGCTTGAACCAAGTCCAAGATTGTAATCTACCATTACTGGTAATTGTAAAGTAATTGAAGAACTGCCACTTGCACCTTCTCTTGAGTTGTAGCTTCCTGAGCTAGCTAATCCTAAAGATAAAGGAACACCAACGCTAAAGGATGGATTGAAGCAATAACGAGGTGAATATGTGACGCCCCATGCTGTAGTTGATGAGCCTGATGAAGGGCTTGCTAAAAATAAAGTTGCTCCTGCACTATGTGTAAACTGAGCTTTTGCGCCAATTAAAAAGGCAAATAAAAATAAGGATAATACAATTTTTTTCATAATTGTTTGAGTTGTTTTGAAAGATATTAATAATCAAATATAAAACGTTAAACAAAACAACAAAATAAAAGTGCTATACTTTGAAAATATTAATAAATATTTAATTAAATATTTTTAATAATTTCTATTAATTCATTCATCATTTCTTTATTTATGTCCAGATGGAACACCATTCTTACTTGCTGCGGGGCAATAGGATAACATAAGACATTGAACTCTTTTAGTTTATTGACTATCTGTAAAGAAGTGAAAGGAGGGGTGGTTTCGAAAATAAGAATATTAGTTTCGGGAGCGATAACTGCTTTCACCCAAGGCTTGTGTTGTAAAGCATCTGCAACAAGCTTTGCGTTTATATGATCTACCTCTAAACGTTCGATATGATTATCTAAGGCAAAAGTACCTGCTGCAGCTAAATAACCTGCCTGACGCATACCGCCACCAAATAATTTTCTAACTCTTCGAGCCTTATGAATAAAAGATTTATTGCCAATTAACACACTACCCACGGGCGCACCGAGGCCTTTGCTAAGACATACAGAAATAGAATCGAAGGTATTTCCATATTGTTTAGGATCTTCTTTTTTAGCTACAATGGCATTGAAGATTCTGGCGCCATCGAGGTGTAATTGTAA
>CAIVPM010000282.1 GCA_903907815.1 uncultured Chitinophagaceae bacterium
AGACCTACCAATCGTTCCAATAGACCGACCGATCTTGTCAATAGACCAACCACTTTTGCCAATAGAATAGCCAATTACAGTAATTTACCAACCAATCTTTACAATCGACCGACTGATTGTTGCAATAGACCGATTAAACTTAACAATCAACCCCCTAAAACCAATAAAAAACAGAAAAACCACCTTAAATTGCAAGAAGATCTTGTTCTACACTAAACCAATTGAACCTTAAATATATTAAATCCTTTAAACCTCTTGAACCTTCCCTATGTATTTCGTTATACGACTTAACCCTTGCAGTTTAAACACTTAAACCCTACCTGCAAAAAAATAGGCCACTGTTTGCACAGTAGCATATTACATTAAATAATAAAGCAGTTATTATTTATTTTTTCTCTAACAAATTAGCATGTGCTGCGGCCAGTCTTGCTACCGGAACTCTTGGTGCGGAGCAGGACACATAGTTTAAGCCTAAAGTGTGGCAGAATGCAATAGAATCAGGCTGTCCGCCATGCTCTCCGCAAATACCTATCTTCAATTCAGGTTTTGTAGTTCTACCATAATTTACAGCCATCTTCATCAACTTACCTACACCTTTCACATCCAGTACTTCGAACGGGTTGTGTGCCAGTATTCCTTTTTCGGCATACATAGGTAAGAATTTATTTTCGGCATCTTCTCTCGAGAAGGAGAATGTAGCTTGAGTAAGATCGTTGGTACCAAAAGAGAAGAACTCAACTTCCTTAGCCAGTTCATCGGCTTCTACACAGGCTCTTACTACTTCTATCATAGTACCAAACTTGAAGACAATCTTCATACCATACTGTGCTTCCAGTTTAGCTCTTATTTCATCCACAAATCCTTTTACTTTTATTAATTCTTCAGGAGAACAAACCTGTGGTACCATAATTTCAGGACGAACATCGATATGTACTTTCTGACATTCTGCAGTAGCTTCCAGAACAGCCTGTATCTGCATCTTATAAATCTCTGGATAAGTAATACCTAAACGTACCCCTCTATGGCCCAGCATTGGATTTACTTCGTACAGTTCATGTACTTTCTTCAGCATTAGTTCTTTTTTCTCAATGGCTTTATCTATCAACTCAAGTCCTTTATTATTAAAAGGCATTGGAGATGAACCTAAAGCATCTTCGGCATGTAATAGTCTTAAACTATTGTACAGATTATTAACCCCTGCAGTAGTATTTTTTAACTGATGTAAATGTTCTAACTCTTCTTTCAGTTCATCCTTAGTGGGTAAGAATTCATGAATTGGAGGATCTAATAAACGAACAGTAACCGGACGAGGCGCCATGGTCAACAGAATATCTTTAAAATCCTGACGTTGGATAGGCAACAATTGATCTAATGCTTTCTGACGTTCTTCTTCAGTATTAGCCAGAATCATTTCAATAACGATTGGCAATCTATTAGAATCATTGAACATACGTTCTGTTCTGCAAAGACCTATACCCATTGCACCATAGCCCAAAGCTTTCTTAGCAGTTTCTGGTGTATCGGCATTGGCATATACTTTAAGTTTAGATACTTCGTCAGCCCAGGACAACAATGTTTTCAATTCATCGCTAAAGGTAGGTTCTACTGTAGGGATAATGCCTTGATATACAAAACCTGTACCTCCATCGATAGTAATATAATCGCCTTCATGCAAGGTTTTATCGCCCACCTTAGCTATTCTTAATTTAACATCTACATGAATACCTTCGGCACCAGCAACGCAAGGTTTACCCATACCACGTGCAACCACAGCGGCGTGAGAAGTTTTACCACCACGGCTGGTTAATATACCCTGAGAAGCAAAGAAGCCATGAATATCTTCTGGTTTAGTTTCTTCTCTTACAAGGATTACTTTTTCACCAGAACGACCTAAGAACTCTGCTCTATCGGCATCGAATACGCAAGCACCAGAAGCAGCTCCTGGAGAAGCTGGCAGACCTTGTGCCAAAGGAACAGATTTATGTAGAGAATCTAATCTTGGGTGTAATAATTGTTCCAGCAAATCGGGTTTAATTCTTAGTAAAGCATCTGTTTTGGAAATCAGATTTTCTTTAGCCATCTCTACTGATGTTCTAACCATTGCTGTTGCATTCATTTTACCATTTCTGGTTTGCAGACAATACAATATTCCTTTCTCGATAGTAAATTCGAAATCCTGAACTTCTTTGTAATGTGTTTCCAGCTTATTTCTTAAATCTTCCAGTTGTTTATAAAAGTCAGGCATTTCTGTTTGTAACTCAATCACTGGTTTAGGAGTTCTGATACCAGCCACTACATCTTCACCCTGTGCATTTACAAGGTATTCTCCAAAGAATACATTTTCACCTGTACCTGGGTCACGAGAAAAGGCAACACCTGTAGCACTATCATTGCCCATATTTCCAAATACCATTGCTACTACATTTACTGCAGTACCATTAGCCATTTCTGGAGTAATATTAAATTCTCTTCTATAATCAACAGCACGTTTTCCCATCCAGGAATTGAATACTGCTTTAATAGCAATCTCCAGTTGTTCGAATACATCTGTTGGGAATGGTTTACCAGTATGATCTTTTACAACCTGTAAGAAACGTACACTAATTTCTTTAAGATCAGCAGCATTTAAACCAATATCAACCTTAACCCCTGATTTATATTTTACTGCTTCGAATTCTATGTCAAATTTTTCATCAGGAACACCTAAAGCAACCTTACCAAACAATTGAATGAATCGTCTGTAAGCATCATAACCGAATCTTTCGTTATTGGTTTGCTTAATTAAACCATGTAATGTTTCTTCATTCAATCCAAGGTTTAAAATAGTATCCATCATACCTGGCATAGACATAGCAGAACCAGAACGAACAGACACCAATAATGGGTTATGCGGGTTACCAAATAATTTACCAGTAGATTTTTCTACTCTGTTCATTTCTTTTTTAACCACGTCCATGATACCAGCAGGTAGTCCTTCTGATTTTTTGGCTAAATAATCGAGACAAGCAGCAGTAGAGATAACAAAACCAGGAGGAACATTTAATCCTATCTGTGTCATCTCACATAAATTGGCGCCTTTACCGCCTAATAATTGTTTGTTCTTTCCATCGCCTTCGGTAAACGGAAAGACATACCTAACTTCTGTTTTGGTTTGATTTGTTGTAGGAGCATTAGTCTCCTTGATGTCAATAATTTCCATATAGTGCAATTTTAGAATTGCAAAGCTATACCAGCTAATTTTAGCCACCTATGATAAGAAACATAGATAATCTAAAAATATATCATTGTTTATATGAAACAAATACTTTATTATTGTTTCCCTTTTTTACCCCCTATTTATAAGTTATTTTCATATTATTGAGGTATAAAACAAGTACAACCATATTGGATAACTATTAAATAATAGTGTTCAATGTGTTATTTAAGATAAAATTGTCTTTAAAAAGGCCTTAATTTGCAGCAATTTTATAGGGTATGAGACAAATTCAGATGGTAGATACTAAAACTCAGTATCTTAATATAAAGACGGAAATTGATTCTGCTATACAAGAGGTGCTTGATAGTGCTGCATATATAAATGGTAAACCAGTACATCAATTTGCGGAGGCACTTTCGGCATATATCGGTTGTAAACATACTATTACCTGTGGCAACGGAACTGACGCACTACAAATAGCCATGATGGCATTGGGATTGCAGCCTGGTGATGAAGTAATTACCCCTTCCTTTACGTATATAGCTACTACAGAAGTGGTAGCATTGCTAAGATTAAAACCAGTGTTTGCTGAAGTTGATCCTAAAACATTCTGCATAGATCCAGAGTCGGTAAGAAAACTAATTACTCCAAAGACTAAAGCTATTGTACCTGTGCACCTTTATGGTCACGCTGCACCTATGGAAGAAATAATGCAGATTGCTAAAGAGCATAACCTTTTTGTAATAGAAGATAATGCTCAAGCTATAGGAAGTACTTATACTTTTAGTGATGGCACACAAAAGAAAACTGGTTCAATTGGTCATATAGGTTGTACCTCGTTTTATCCAAGTAAAAACTTAGGGGCTTACGGTGATGGTGGCGCCATATTTACAAATGATTCCTCACTTGCAGAAACTTTAAAGATGACTGCCAATCATGGTCAGAATAAAAGATACTATCATGATATAGTAGGATGTAATTCCAGACTGGATTCGATACAGGCCGCTATTTTGAATATTAAACTAAAAAAGCTGGATGAATATAATGCTGCCCGCCAGGCTGTAGCTGCGTCTTATAATAAAGCATTTAGTGTAAATGAAAATATCATTACTCCATTTGTAGCACCATTTAGCAATCACGTATATCATCAATACACTTTAAAGGTGGATAATGAAAAACGTGATGGACTGGTACAATATCTTTCTGAGAAGAATATTCCTTCCATGATTTATTATCCTGTACCAGGACATAGACAAAAGGTTTTTCAAGGAATGTCGTCTGATGTTACTAATCTGGAGATTACAGACTGGTTGACAGATAGAGTAGTATCCCTGCCAATTCATACAGAATTTGAAACCGAACAATTAGAATATATATCAAAAGAAGTATTGAACTTCTTAGATTAATAGCAACAACAAACAAACAAACAAACAAACAAACATTATGAAAATTACAGTTGTAGGAACCGGCTATGTAGGATTAGTATCTGGTACTTGTTTTGCTGAAACAGGCAATCATGTAACATGTGTAGACATTGATCCAAACAAAGTAACCAAACTATCCAATGGTCAGATTACCATTTATGAACCAGGATTAGAAAAGTTATTCCTTAGAAATTTAAAAGAAGGAAGATTAACTTTTACAACCAGTTTAGAAGATGGAATAAAGGATGCACAGATCATCTTTTTAGCATTACCTACTCCTCCAGGGGCTGATGGAAGCGCTGATTTGAAATATGTACTTGGAGTAGCAGATCATCTTGGCAAAATAATGACCGACTATAAAGTTATTGTAGATAAAAGTACCGTACCAGTTGGTACAGCTGCTAAAGTAAGAGCAGCAGTAGCTGCAAACTTTAAAGGTGAGTTTGATGTAGTAAGTAACCCAGAGTTTTTAAGAGAAGGTGTTGCTGTAGATGATTTTATGAAACCTGACAGAGTAGTTATTGGAGTTGATAGCGAAAGAGCCAGAAAATTAATGGGTGAACTATATGGTCCATATGTTCGTCAGGGTAATCCTGTAATTTATATGGATGAGAAGAGTGCTGAGTTAACTAAATATGCTGCAAACTCTTTCTTAGCTACCAAGATCTCCTTCATGAATGAAATAGCTCAGCTTTGTGAATTGCTTGGGGCTGATGTTGATATGGTTCGTCGTGGTGTAGGAAGTGATGACAGAATAGGTAAGAGATTCCTGTTCCCTGGTATAGGATATGGCGGGAGCTGTTTTCCTAAGGATGTACAGGCATTAATTATGTCGGCTGATGAGGTGAAATACGACTTCAAAATATTGAAAGCAGTTGAGGATGTAAATGAGAAACAAAAATTACATCTTATCCCTAAAATAAAAGCTTACTTTAATGATGATTTAAAGGGTAAACATTTTGCACTTTGGGGATTAGCATTCAAACCTAATACTGACGATATCAGAGAAGCCCCAGCATTATATTTAATTGATGCGTTAACCGCTGCTGGTGCTACTGTAACTGCATTTGATCCTGAAGCTGCAACCAATGTAAAAAATTTAATTGGCGACAAAATCACTTATACTGAAAGCCAATATGCTGCATTACAGAATGCAGATGCTTTAATCATTGCTACGGAGTGGAGTGAATTCCGCACACCAGAATTTGATAAAATAACTTCTTCATTGAAAAATAAAGCCATCTTTGACGGTAGAAACTTATTTGATTTATCTACTATGAATGAATTAGGATACCACTATGAAAGCATCGGTAGAGCAGTTGTATCGCAATTATTTTAAATAATATTTTATACTTTAATATGTCAAAAAAAAGAGTACTCATTACTGGGGCAGCTGGTTTTTTAGGATCTCATCTTTGTGATCGTTTTATAAAAGAAGGCTACTTTGTAATAGGTATGGATAACCTTATTACTGGTGATTTAAAAAATATTGAACATCTTTTTCCATTAGAAGATTTTCAATTTTATCATCACGATGTAAGTGAATATATTCATGTACCTGGCAAACTGGATTATATATTACATTTTGCTTCTCCTGCAAGCCCTATTGATTATTTAAAAATACCAATTCAAACATTAAAAGTTGGATCATTAGGTACCCATAATTGTTTAGGATTAGCTAAGGCTCATGGAGCAAGAATGCTGATAGCATCAACCAGCGAAATATATGGTGATCCATTAGTTCACCCACAAACTGAAGAGTACTGGGGCAATGTAAATCCAATAGGGCCTCGTGGAGTATATGATGAAGCAAAACGTTTTCAGGAAGCCATTACTATGGCTTATCATACATTTCATGGGTTGCAAACAAGGATAGTAAGAATATTTAATACTTATGGGCCTCGTATGCGACTAAATGATGGCAGAGCACTTCCTGCATTTATTGGTCAGGCACTTCGAGGAGAAGATCTTACGGTTTTTGGTGATGGTAGTCAGACCAGAAGTTTTTGTTATGTAGATGATTTAGTAGAAGGTATATATCGTTTATTATTAAGTGACTACGCATATCCTGTAAACATAGGTAACCCTGTTGAAATTACTTTAAAAGATTTTGCAGAAGAAGTACTAAAACTTACAGGAAGTTCGGTTAAAATTGTTTATAAGGATTTACCAAAAGATGATCCTAAACAGAGACAACCAGATATAACTAAAGCCAAAGAGATTTTAGGATGGTCACCAAAAGTAAACAGAGCGGAAGGATTAAAAATTACATATGAGTATTTTAAATCGTTACCGAAGGAAGAATGGATGAAACAACCTAAAGAGTTTGTAAAGAAATAAATAATAAAACCGCAGGAATCCATATTTCTGCGGTTTTTTAAAATAAAAACATGTCTAAACCGATTATAGCAGTAACAGGAAAGAATGGTCAATTAGGGTTTGAAATCAGTCAATTACATAACCAATTTCCTGAATTTGATTTCATCTTCACAGGAAGGGATGAACTTGATTTAAACACACCAGAGTCAATTGATGATTTTTTTAAAAAGTATTCTCCTTCTTTTTTCATCAACTGTGCTGCATACACAGCAGTTGATAAAGCCGAAACAGATATTGAAACAGCTATGGCGGTAAATGCTACTTCAACTGGATTGATAGCAAAACATTGTCATGAAATAAGTTGCCCTTTAATTACCATATCCACGGATTATGTTTTTGATGGCATGGGAACCAGTCCTTACCCTATTGATTACATAACAAATCCAATAAACCATTATGGTTATACTAAATTATTGGGCGAACAGTTAGCTTTACAAAATAACCCTAAGACAATTGTTATTCGCACTTCCTGGGTATATAGTACACATGGAAACAACTTTGTTAAAACCATGATACGTTTAATGAAAGAACGCCCAACACTGAGTGTTGTTTCAGATCAGACCGGGAGCCCTACTAATGCTAAGAATTTAGCAAATGCTATCTTAGATATTATTCAAACAATTTATTATAAAAAAGTAAACCCTGAATATGGTATTTTTCATTATTCAGATAAGGGTGTTATTTCGTGGTATCAATTTGCTAAAGAAATAAAAGCCTATAAAAAGTTGCAGACAAAAGTATCAACAACCACAACTGATAACTATCCTACTCCTGCTAAAAGGCCTAAATATTCAGTGCTGGATAGTAGTAGAATCAAAGATGTATATGGTATTGAATCTTTAGACTGGAAAGAAAGTTTGCATAGTTGTCTGGATAAGTTATAATTTTCGCCATTAATTTATTGTATAATAAAATATTTTTTTATGGACTTAAAGTATCCCATTAGTCAGTATAAACCTCAGCCATTTTCAGAAGAATTAAGACTTCAGTGGCTCCACGACATTCAAATGCTTCCACAAGATTTAGAAAGAGTGATTGAAAACTTAGATGAAGTACAATTTAATACACCCTATCGTCCTGATGGTTGGACAGTAAAACAAGTAGTGCATCATCTTTGTGATAGTCACATGAATGCGTACATCAGATTTAAATTAGCAGTTCTGGAAGACAATCCAGTAATAAAACCATATAATGAAAATGACTGGGCTCATACTACTGATGTTGATAGAGTTCCTGTAAATATTTGTACAACTTTATTACACGCTTTACATAAAAAGTGGTATGCTTTTTTGAAAGATTTGTCAGAGGAGCAACTGGAAAGAACTTTACATCATCCTGAACATCAGAAGGATTTAACTGTATGGTTTTTATTGGGTATGTATGCATGGCATGGTAAACATCATGTAGCTCATATTCAAACTTTGATAGATAGAAACAACTGGAAATAGAAAATTAATTAGCTAATGAGATTTTAAGCTAATTTATAATAATAACAATTGAGTACTTCATGGATAAGAATACACGCTCTGATGATGACATGAGATGGCAATTGCAATCATCTGAATACATGTTTAAAGACACCTGGATGACAGTAAGAGCTGACACCTGCATAAAACCTGACGGGAAAATAGTAACCCCATATTATGTATATGAATTCCCTGATTGGGTAACAGCTTTTGCTATTACCAAAGAAGGTAAAGTAATTATAGAAAAGCAATATAGACATGCTCTTGGTCAGGTACATTATGAAATTCCGGGAGGCTGTGTAGATAAATCTGACAATAGTTTTCAGGCAGCTGTTGAAAGAGAGTTGCTAGAAGAAACAGGTTACAAATTTGACCATATTGAATTCATTGGCAATACTTCTGCTAATCCTTCTACTAATGCTAATATAATGCATTTGTTTCTTGCTACAGGTGGCGAATATGTACAGAAACCTGAACTAGATGAAGGGGAAGATATTGAAGTGCATTTATTCTCTATCGATGAAGTAAAAGAACTGGTAAGAACTAATCAGATAATACAAAGTATGCACGTAACCTGTATATTGTATGCTTTGGAAAGATTAGGATTATTAAAGTATTAAAATAGTAAAATGTCATCGGGTAAAATTCGTACAGAAAAAGAATGTTTAAACTGTGGACATATCGTAGAACATTTATTTTGTAGTAAATGTGGTCAGAAGAATGTAGAAATAAAAGAAAATTTCTGGCATCTCGCATTACATTATATCAAAGACTATTTTCATTTTGATTCTAAGCTATTGCATAGCTTTAAGCCTTTAATATTGAAGCCAGGATTTCTTCCTAAAGAATATATGGAAGGCAGAAGGGCAAAATATATAAATCCCATTGGCAGCTTAATTTTTCTTTCTACTATTTTCTTTATAATATTCCTTAGCATTAGTAATGGAAATAAAGGATTAGTAATAAATTCTCAAGAACCTAAAGTTGTAGATAGCATTCAAACCCAATTTAAGGCAGATAGTAATTTATCCAGGCTTAAAGATTCCGTAAAAGTTAATTTAGGCAACAAAACCCTTAACAATAAAATATCGGCAAAAGTCAAAGAATTACTATCTGAAGGGCATGAATCTGAAAGAGAAGTATTTTTAGATAAATTTAAACATAATTTTCCTAAAGTCATGGTGTTACTAATACCATTTTTATCTTTCTTTCTTTGGTTTATATTTATCCGAAAACATTTGCTTTATGTGGAACATCTCATTTTTGTAATCTATACCCATTGCTTCGTTTACCTGTTACTAACAGTTTCTTTTCTTTTATCATTGTTATGGCACCCGATCTTTCCTTTATCTTTCATGCTTATTATACTTTACATTATCATGGCTATGAAATATTTCTATCAACAAAGTTTTCTGAAAACTATATTTAAATTCTTTTTTGTTAGTTTATGTTATAGCCTTTTGTTAGTATTTGGTTTAGTTCTAAATGGATTAATTTCAGTGCTTTAATATTTAAGTCTATATAGTATTATAAAAAGCTGAAAAAATAATTATATACGTAATTTTTCATATAGCTTTAAAAGTGACCTTATTTCCTTTTTCCGCGCTTGTATTTATGCAGAATAGCATAAAATTTAGAAAACGGATAACTTTTGATAATTCATCAGAAAATACCATTTAGTATAATATATACTTAAAATAATAAAAAACAGTGCTGATAAATTGTTTTTTACCCCGTTGTTTAACGGTAAAAAATACCGTTATTTAACGGTTGTTTTATATTTTACTTGAATGGATATTTGCATCATTATAAAACAACAAATAATTTACCAATGCCAACATTAGAAACAGCAGGTGCATTAATCACCGCAGAAGACGCAAGTAACTATGTAAAAAATCATTTGGACATTAAAGGATGTTTACAGGAAAATGTATTAGCAGGGTTTGGGAGTACTATTCCATGTGTTGAAGATGTAAAAACATTATTCAACGACAATTCGAATGCTTTTATTTTTGATGTAGAACAATTAACAACACTATTAGCAACAAGAGATCAAAATGACGAATTGCCTAAGTATTTGATGGTTTTAACGGGTGCTAAGTTTCAGGAAGGTGAAGATAAGAATACTGCAACTATAGTATTAGCTGGTGTTAGTCAACTTGAAAATGGTAAATTCTACAGCATGGCCATAGACAAACCAGCTCTTCAATGCCCACCAAAATTTGGTCTAACTGAGTTTCCTGAAATTAAAAAGTAATTATAATTATAGCATTAATGTTATTAACCGATATTTTTAAAGCAGTTTCAGTCTGGAGTATATTATTACCTTTTGTTGGCGGAGTAATTCTTTTTAGAAAGCTTAACAACGACAGTAAGATAATATTATTGATAGTTGCTGTTGGAATTGTACCACAGGTTTTAGGCAATTGGATATTGCAGACTGAAACCTTTAAAAATATCACCTATAACCTTTATAGTCCTTTTGAATTTATCTGTTATGCAATTTTGTTTCACAATAAATATTCTTCTTCCAAACTAAACCTCTTTTTCAAAGCCACACTCCTTTTTTTTTCCCTCATCTCCCTCCTACTATTATTTAATAATAATATTTCAACCCTCTTCCTAAACCAATGGTTAATATCCAGCAATCTGATACAAGTAATTTGGGTGGGTATGTATTTAGTGCAACTTTACTTAAATGACGATTTATCATTTGAACCAAGCGATCCTTTTTTCTGGTACTTAATAGCTATTTTATGCTATGCTTCAACAACTACTGTATTTTACAGTTTATGGTATGTAATTAAAAGCAATGCTTTTGTTGAATTTAATTTCGTAAAAATTATTCACCACATTTTCAATATAAGTTTATATTCACTTTTTTTTGTAGGTATTCTTAAAAATAATATCAAAACAAAGTCCTAATGAATACTTCTCCTTCCAATATCACACTAGCACTTCTTGCTACCACT
>CAIVPM010000283.1 GCA_903907815.1 uncultured Chitinophagaceae bacterium
AACTGACAAAGTACCTGATGCAAATTTGTAATTAAGGAAATATAATTAAAATGAGTCAACAGTTTTCATAAAATGATAACCGTAGGCTCATTTTTTTTACCTAAATAATCACATCTAATAACAGTCTATTTATGTTTTCTATCTTTAAGAAGAAACCGCAGGATTTCTTTTCTCAAAAAGAAAAGGATCAGATTACAGAAGCTATCAAGAGGGCTGAAACAAAAACCAGTGGCGAGATTCGTGTATTTATCGAAAATAAATGCAAATACCCCGATGCATTAGATCATGCAAAGGAATTATTCTCGGAACTGAAAATGGAAGCCACACAAGATAGAAATGGCGTACTGATATATGTGGCTATTAAAGATAGAAAACTGGCTGTTTATGGCGATAAAAGCATACACGAGAAGCTAGGTGATGAATACTGGAATGATTCTGTAAAAAATATGATTTCGCAATTCACTGGCAATAATTATGCAAAGGGAATAGAAGATATGATACTATCTATTGGTTATGCCCTTAAACAACATTTCCCTTACAATGCTGATACCGATACCAATGAGCTGTCAGATGAAATAGTTTTTGGAAAATAATATATGAAAAAGCAACTATTCATTCTACTTTTTTCTATTTTGTGTATCTGCAATGCATATGCTCAAAAGATTATTCCTAAACCTAATCCTGCCCGATTAGTAGTTGATAATGCAGCCTTACTTTCCCCTGCTGAAGCAGAAACACTGGAACGTAGACTGGTTGCTTTAGATGATAGTACTTCCAATCAGATTGCGGTTGTAATTGTAAAAACTTTAAATGACCAACCCATTGAAGATGTTGCTGTAAATACGTTTCGTGATTGGGGTATTGGCAATAAAAAGACCAACAATGGTGTTCTTTTACTAATAGCAGTTGACGACAGAAAAGTAAGAATTGAAGTTGGCTATGGTCTGGAGGGCGCAATTCCCGACATTACTGCAAGCGACATTATCAGTAACGATATAAAACCTGCTTTTAAACAAAAGGATTATTACGGCGGCATCGTAAAAGCTACTGAAGACATCAGCAAAGCTGCATCGGGTGAGTATCATATACAAAGAGCCAGCAAATCAAGAGGAGGTGGTGCAGGCAATATTTTCAAATTCATCATTATTGTTATCATTGTCATCGTAATTCTTGCTTCCCGAGGTGGAAGAAGTGGCGGCGGTGGTGGAAGCGGTTTGATGATGCTTCCTTTCCTTATGGGAGGTGGCGGAAATAGTAACTGGGATAGTGGCAGTTCGGGCGGTGGTGACTTTGGCGGTTTCGGCGGCGGTAGTTCCGGCGGAGGAGGAGCAAGCGGAGACTGGTAGTATTAATTGATAATGGTCAATGTAAAATGGATAATTTATTTTTCCTACAAACCACTACAGACCTTCGTTCCTAATTAACTTTTATAATATTAACCGGACAGGCTTTTGCAGCCTCCAGGTTTTCAGATAATTCATGAGAAGGAATTCTGGCTATCCAGAATTCCTTCTTTTCTATAGCCCCTATCAGTGTACTCTTACCATCCTTTTTGCTCATGCGCCATCTATCGGGTGCTATCTCTGCACAATAGTTGCATCCTATACATTTCTTACGCTGATGTATCACTGTTACCATTACCATGAAGCTATTGCATTTGGATTGATTGTATTTACTGCAGGAGCAGCATTTTCAGACTCTACAATCTTGTATAATTTATCAGAAGTACGAACCGGCACATCCAATGGAAATGCACAATAGTCTCCTTTCACAGCGGTATCCTTCTCCCCTTCCTCGTTTACATGCATTGATGTTATAACCGTTTCGGTTACCCCGCTTTTATTACTGATTACCATTACTCTATCACCCTTACTTACACCATAAGCTTCTATCAAAAACTCGGCTATGCCACTTTTAGAAAAGTAATTATTTCCTTTTCCTATATATATCTTTTTTGTGGTGGCTTTACTGCCCGAAGCATCTGTCCATTCGCCCAGTTCCTGACCAAGATAGTATCCGCCCCAGAATCCCCGGTTATAGACTTCATCCATTCTGGCCATCCAGTCCGCTGTTTTTTCCTGGTTAAGCGTACCATTATAATAACTATCAATAGCCTCCCTGTAGCAGGTGGTAACTGTTTTTACATATTCTGGTGCACGACCTCGCCCTTCGAGTTTTAGAATTGAGATACCCGTTTCTATCAATCTATCAATAAAAGGCAAAGTACATAAGTCCTTTGGCGACATAATATATTCGTTATCCAGCTCCAGTTCATGCCCATCTTCTATATCTACTACCTTATATTTCCTTCTGCAATTCTGTACACAAGCACCTCTGTTGGCAGAAGCGTTGGTAGTATGCAGACTCAGATAACATTTACCCGACACTGCCATACATAAAGCCCCATGTGCGAACACTTCGATCTTTACCAAGTTACCCGATGGACCAGTAATATTTTCTTTTTCAATGGTATTACAGATATTCTTCATTTGCTGAAGACTAAGTTCTCTCGACAATACCATTACATCGGCAAAAGAGGAATAGAACTCCACTGTTTCGCTATTGGTAACATTTGCTTGTGTAGAAATATGTACAGCAACTTTATTTTTCTTGGCAATCTGCATTACGGCATGATCGGCAGCTATCACTGCATCTATGCCCGAGCGGGCTGCTTCCTCCACAATATTCCTCATTAAAGTAATATCGTGATCGTAGATAATTGTATTAAGGGTAATATAGGATTTTATGCCATTCTCCTTGCATATTCTGGCAATCTCAGGCAAATCTTCGAGGGTAAAATTCATGGTTGCACGAGCTCTCATGTTTAATTGTTCTATACCAAAATATACCGAGTCTGCCCCACCCTGAATTGCTGCCATCAGCGATTCAAAATTGCCTGCAGGAGCCATTAATTCTACTTTACCTTTCATTATTCTAATTAGTTATACTTTAAAAACAAGGCCGCAAAGGTATTTTATTAGTCATTAATATCCTCAATTAAGCTAAATATTAGCAGTACAAATTTCCTTTCTTACATTTGTCGGCTTATGATAGAGAAAACGTACGACTACATTGTAGTCCTTAAATCGACAGACAATAAATGGATTGACCTTACCAGCAAAATCATGTTAACCATTGCATTAGTATTCTTTGCTAAATGGTCTTATACCTATTTTTCTACAGGCAACAACAATCTTGGTGCTATATTTATTGTATTCTCCCTGTTTATCATTGCCTGGTGGTATTATTCCTATACCTTAACCAAACGTGGCGTAATGCCTTACTATGGTTTTGCTATGCTAATGGCTGGTTGGGGCTGGTTCTTTCATGATAAAATATTATGGGCATCCCTACTGTATCTTTTTGCTGCTGTGTTGGAAAAGCCTGCTAAAAAGAATCCCGAAATTGCTTTCGATGAAAATGAAATTGTTATCAATTCTTTTCCAAAGAAAAGATATGACTGGAAAGACCTTAACAATGTAGTACTGAAAGATGGCATGCTTACAATAGATATGAAGACCAATAAACTGATGCAACGATTTGTGAATGATGAAGTAGAAAAAAAGATCGAAGAGGAATTTAATGCATTCTGCAGAAACGCTATCAATGCAAAAAAATAAATGCTAAACGCTCTTTATTTTTTATTACAATTATGTTTTTTTATACTATAATCTAATTCAGTTTTTAAATAACAACAGATAACTAAATTCAAGAGACCGGTGACAGTAGATACGAAACATTTATGGAAAAATGCCTGGCAGGATTCTGGGTATAAAAAGAAACTATTTGGTGGGTTAATACCTACTATTATTATTCTGATATTATTTCCTATTTTCTTTAAATATATTGAGCAAAGAGACGGAATTGTAATGAACGATTTATTACTGAATGCACTTCCAGTAATGAATGTATCTATACCCACGTTTGCATTAATCTGGTTTACTGCAGGGCTTACCATTTTCCGCTGTTATCAGGATCCTCAGCTGGCAATAAAATTCATCTGGGGCTTTTTCTTCTTATGCATTGCCCGTATTATTACTATTAGTTTTGTCCCTTTAAATCCTCCGGCTAATCTTATTCCATTAATGGACCCTTTGAGTAATAAATTTTACGGTGGCATATATATTACTAAGGATTTATTCTTCTCCGGACATACCTCTACTCAGTTTCTAATGTTTTTATGTCTTACTAAAAAGACCGATAAAACAATTGCATTTATCAGCAGTATATTGGTGGGAATATTAGTACTGGTACAACATGTACATTATACCATGGATGTGGTAGCCGCTTTCCCTTTAACGTATATTGTATATCGGCTTGCAAAGAAGGTAGCAGAATGAACATAACGTGAGTCGTGAAAAACCATCGTGAGTCGTGAAAAGTAGCATAAAGATTAAGCAATAGCAAGTCTTTATTTATTAGTAAGGACTCAAAGCATAAAATTAAAGATGTATTCTGTATTTCTCACGATTCAGGACTCACGAATCACGAATTTTAAATCCAGAATTATTTTACATACAACTTTTTAAAACGCTTCTCCTAACTGAAAGTATAATCCACTGGTATGATCGTTGCTGAAACCGTAATCTAAACGGATATTCAGTTTCTCATTTTTGTTCAAAGCAAAGCGAATTCCTCCGCCCCATGTATACTTACAATGCAGGGTCATATCGCTAATATCTTTACTTACATTGCCCATGCTGGCAAAGGCTACAGCACCCCATCTTTTATACACTGGCATTCTATATTCAGATTGCAAAACGTATAAATCATTATCCCTGAAGCGCCCTGAATAGTATCCTCTCATTGTAGTATTACCTCCAAGGGCTGCCAGACTTCTGATAGGTACATTCTTGCCTTCATTCAACGACCAGTAAGCCTGCAACGCCAGTACCTGATGCTTATACATTCTTAAAAATTTCCTTGCATCCAGCACATAATTGGTAAAGTTGTATTTAGACCCAAGTAAGTTGGTATAAGTAGTAAAATTTGCCTGAATAAAATTCCCTTTATCCGGACTAAAAGCATCGTTTCTGTTATCGTAGGTAAAACTCAGCCCCATACCAGAAACAGCATATCCATCTTTACCGGCAATATTTTCTTTATCAAACAAACCACCTGATTTATACTCTACATCCATCACATTCTGAAACTGAAACATACCACCTACAAACAAACTTGGGGCAACTTTACGCATCAGGTGAAAATAAATATAGTATTGTTTAAAAGCATAGGACTCTTCCATGCTATCGGTAGTGTTTTGTCCTAAGCCCCAGAACTTATCAGGGAAAGAACTGTACGAAATCTGTTCGCTTAATACATATTTTTCATGTCTGAAATATTCTGTTCCATTAATAGCAGCAACCAGTTGTTTCTTTAGGGTATATAATGCCAGCACCTGCATATTAGAGGTACGGGCAATAGTATCATTGGTAAATAAACGAACGGTGGCAGCGCCTGCCAGACCAAACGACCAGTCGGTTTCAATAGATCTTGCCACAACAGGAAACACCAGAAGATGCTTTAAATGCAATGTATCTTTAATAGGCACCTGAGAAAAAGAAACCTTGCTCATTGCCAGCAGCATTATTAAAGAGATTGTCCTAATTTTTATATACATCGGGGCAAAAATAAAGGTCTTAAGCAATATATTTACAGCCATAACATAGCTTTAATATACTTAATGATGAAAATATGAAATATTTTGGTGGATTCCTTTCTCTGATTCTATTGATAGCATTTTTATCAGGATGCAACAGTTTTCAAGCTCATGCTGCTACTGTTGATACCGTTTTAGTAAGGAGCAATACCATGAAAAAGGCCTTCAAAACCGTTGTTATTTCCCCTAATAGTGATACGCCTACGCATTTCCCGGTAATTTATTTATTACATGGCTACGGAGGCTGCTATAATTCCTGGATAAAAAGGGTGCCTGAGCTTAAAAAGATTGCTGATGATTACAAAATGATCATTGTTTGTCCTGATGGTGCCTTCAGTAGCTGGTATGTAGATAGCCCGGTAGATAGTACTATGCGCTTTGAAACCTATATAAGCAAGGAACTGGTTGAATATATAGACCATCATTATAAAACGGCAAAAGAAGGCAATAAAGGCCGAGCTATTGCTGGTTTTAGTATGGGAGGTTTTGGAGCAATGTTTCTGGCTTTAAGACATCCCGATGTATTTGGCGCCTGTGGCAGCATGAGTGGCGCTTTAAACCTTAGCTATATCAAGAAAAACTTTGATGTATACAAGCGATTGGGAGATACCGTTCTGAATGCTAAGTATTATTCCGACTGGAGTATTATTAACCTGCTGAAAAATAATCCAACCATTAAAATGCCCATCATAATAGATTGTGGGCGCGAAGATTTTATTTATGGAATGAGTAAGGAAGCCAATGAAAAGTTGATTGAATTAAATATACCCCACGATTATATAGAAAGACCCGGCAAACATGATTGGAAATACTGGAACAATGCAGTACAATATGAAGCTCTATTCTTTAGAAATTTCTTTAATGGGAAGCGTTAATACTTACTTAATTAAAGATACATTATATAAATCAAACTTTGCATCTTTTGTAACTATTGAAATATCCTCACTTATTGCCTGAGCAATAATTAATCTGTCAAATGGATCTGTATGATGAGGAGGCAAAACAAGAAGTTGTTGAATGTGCTCGAAATCAATTGGCAACACTTCAATTTTATTAGCAATTAATATCAATTTCAATGTATCAAAAGAGATATTAATATTTAATTTACCTAAAGTAGTTTTAATAGCTATCTCCCAGATGCTTGCCATACTGACGTAGCACTTATTATCAAGATTTTTAATTGAATTTTTGATCTCTTCTGTTAATTGATTATCCCCGTTTAGGAACCAGATAAGAATATGAGTATCTAAGAGTAGTTGCATAAAATAATTTTACATGTAATCCTTAAACTCATCTAATGGCTCATCAAAATTTTCGCCAATTACAAAGGCATTTTTAGCACAACCAAACTCACGTTCCTTAATCTTGGTTGAAGGCAAATTCTTAGCAGTAAGAAATTCAGCAAATTGCAACACTTCTGCTTTTAATTCTTTGGGTAATGCAAATATTTTATTATAAATATCAATATTGTAAGCAGAAGACTGTTTCATAACCACCTTTTTTATCAAAGCAAATATAACTTATTGCTATATAACAATTGAATTAACTTCTTTATAATGATTAATCCTGAGTAAAATTATGAAACTGCCATATTACTTATTTATATTCTCCACGATTATATAGAAAGACCTGGCAAGCACGACTGGAAATACTGGAATAATGCAGTACAATATGAAGCTTTATTCTTTAGGAATTTCTTTAATGGGAAGCGTTAAATATTACACTTAGTTAAAGCTTACTTTTTGGGATGATCTTTTAACATTCCTGATGTATGGAATAGCTGATTTAATTC
>CAIVPM010000284.1 GCA_903907815.1 uncultured Chitinophagaceae bacterium
AAACTAGCTAGAATTTATTTTGCCAAAATTCTTTCCATTAACCACCTTAATTTCTCTGTTTACCGTATAAAATTGTTCACAATCGTTCGTTTAACATTAAATTAACAGAGTTTGACCATTAAATTTTTATTAACCTATTGTTTTATTGAACTTTTAACCAAATATTTGTAGACTGATTTTCTAATATTCGATTAACTAATTAAAATTTTTTGATTAACAGGGCTATAATAGTGTTTGTTTTAACCGATTTTTCGTATAAAAATTAGTTGAAATGAACTTGTTTCTGACTATAAAATATTTAAAATAAAAATTATAAAATAACGATACTGACTCTTCAAAATTCCAAGATCAATTTTTAACAACAATTTTCCAATTATGAAACACTTCTACCAAAAAACAAAATCTATGAAAACAAAAAATCTACTCCTTCTGGGGCTGATTATGCTATTCTCCGTATTTGGAGTAAAGGCACAGACCATTTCTTCATCAGGAGATTATCTTGGAAACGTCTCTTTGAGTGTTTCAGGCGTATCTGGAATTACTCAGATAGATTGGTATAACGGCGGCAGTGATGTTGCAACTATTACTCCTGATTCAGTAGGGCATGTTAATACCAGTTATGTACCAGTATCAGTTGGTACTTACAAAGCTATAATAACAAGAGCTGGCGGTTTTGATACCACTAATACAATTGTAGTATCAGCAATGCCAGTGCCTTTAGTAAGTGTAAATGGAGCTGCTCCAGGAACCGGATATGTTGGTTCTTGTTTTAGTAGCAATAGTTTTTCGTTTAGTGTAGGCAATCTTAGTAATTCATTTACTTATACCTGGGATTTTGGAGATAGCAGCGCTGTAAGTCATTCAGTTGCACCTTCTCATTCTTATTCTAATGTTGGAACCTATAAAGTAACTGTAACCGTGGTAGACGGAGCAGCTTCTTCTACTTTCGATCAGTTTGTAACTGTTTATCCAAATCCGGGTGCCTCTTTCAATGTTGTTCCTGGAACTGTAAATGGTAATGCATACACATTTGTAAGCTCTTCTGTAGTTTCGAGTGGTTATATTGCTTCTTATTCCTGGACTTTTGGTGATGGTTCTGGAGACACTATCAGTAACCCTAGTAAATTTTATTCTGCTATCGGTAGTTATCATGTTGGTTTAACTATTACTACAGATAATGGATGTACTGCTTCTACTTCCAGTGTTTTAAATGTTGTTTTAACTGGTAGTAATGCATTTACAGTAAATCATACTTCTGCTTGTTTCAATGGCAATAGTTTCACTTTTACTAATGCATTAGGAAATTCGAATGGTGCTTCTTACCGATGGAATTTTGGAGATAGCACTTTTAGCAATAGTTATAGTCCTTCGCATTCTTATAATGCATCTGGATCGTACATAGTTATTCTTCAGGTAACTATAGATACAACGGTTTCTTATTTCAGTAAAACTGTAACTGTATATCCTAAACCATCAGTATCTTATAGTGTATCTGCTGGAACTGGAAATGGACATTCTTATACATTTAACAATACTTCCTCTATAGCTACTGGTTCTGTTAGTTATGCATGGAATTTTGGAGACGGTACAGTAGATTCTACCACTTCTCCAACTCATACATTTGCTGCAATTGGTATTTATCATGTAAAACTGAAAGCAACATCGGATAATGGTTGTAAGGACAGTGTAACTGCTAATCAGAATATTACCTTAACCAATATTGCTGCTTCTGCAGCATTTACAGCTAACCATGCTGCAGCTTGTTTGAATGGTAACAGCTTCTCTTTTGCCAATCACTTAGGTAATGCCAATGGAGCTACTTATGCATGGGCTTATGGAGATAGCACTTTCAGTGCTGGTTACAATGGTTCTCATACTTATACTGCTGCTGGTACTTACACTGTTAGCGTAACTGCTACAATAGATACTACAGTTGCTACTTATAGTCAGATTGTAACAGTATATCCTAAGCCATCTGTATCATATAGTGTAATTGCTGGTACAGGAAATGGACATTCTTATACTTTTAATAATACTTCTTCTATAGCTACTGGTTCAGTAAGCTATGCATGGAATTTTGGTGATGGTACAGTAGATTCTACTACTTCTCCTACACACACATTTGCTGCAATAGGTATTTACCATGTAAAACTGAAAGCATCATCTGATAATGGTTGTAAGGATAGCTTAACTTCTACTCAGAATATTACTTTAACAAATATTGCTGCTTCTGCTGCCTTTACAGCTAACCATGCTGCAGCTTGTTTGAATGGTAATAGTTTCACATTTGCTAATAACTTAGGTAATGCTAATGGTGCTACTTATGCATGGGATTATGGTGATAGCACCTTCAGTTCAGGTTATAATGGTTCTCATTCTTATACTGCTGCTGGAACTTATACCGTAAGCGTAACTGCTACAATAGATACTACCGTTGCTACTTATAGTCAGACAGTAACTGTTTATCCTAAGCCATCTGTATCTTATAATACAATAGCTGGTACCGGAAATGGTAACTCTTATACTTTTAATAATACTTCTACCATAGCATCTGGTTCAGTAAGCTATGCATGGAATTTTGGTGATGGTACTGTAGATTCTACTACAACACCTACTCATACTTATACAGCTGTAGGTAGTTATGCTGTAAAACTGAAAGCAACTTCTGGTAATGGATGTTCTGACAGTTTAACAAAAACTCAGAATATTACTTTAACTGGTATTCCTGCAAGTGCTGCATTTACTGTAAATCACGCTGCTGCTTGTTTGAATGGTAATAGCTTTTCTTTTGCTAATAATTTAGGTAATTCAAACGGTGCTACTTATGCATGGGCATATGGTGATAGCACCTTCAGTTCAGGTTATAATGGTTCTCATTCTTATACTGCTGCTGGAACTTATACCGTAAGCGTAACTGCTACAATAGATACTACAGTTGCTACTTATAGTCAGACAGTAACTGTTTACCCTAAGCCATCTGTTTCTTACAGTGTAATAGCTGGAACAGGAAATGGTAGTTCTTATACGTTTACCAGCAATGCTTCTATTGCTTCTGGTTCGTTCAATAATGCATGGGCATTTGGTGATGGTACAGTAGATTCTACTACTTCTCCTACTCATACATTTGCTGCTGTTGGTACCTATCCAGTAAAACTGATTGTAACTTCTGATAAAGGTTGTAAGGATAGTGTTACTGTTACTCAGAATATTACCTTAACTGGTATTGCTGCAAGTGCTGCATTTACTGCAAATCATGCTGCTGCTTGTTTGAATGGTAATAGTTTCTCTTTTGCTAATCACTTAGGAAATTCCAACGGTGCTACTTATGCATGGGCTTATGGTGATAGCACATTCAGTGCAGGTTATAATGGTTCTCATACCTATACCGCTGCTGGTACATACACCGTTACTGTAACTGCTACAATAGATACTACAGTTGCTCATTACTCTCAGACTGTTACTGTTTATCCTAAACCATCTGCTTCTTATAGCGTGGTTGCTGGTACTGTAAACGGTTCTGCATATACTTTCAATAGTACTTCTACAATTGCTTCTGGTTCTATGAATTACGCATGGAACTTTGGTGATGGAACTGTTGATTCAATTGCTAATCCAAGTAAAATATTTACCACAACTGGTAGCTACCCTGTTAAACTGGTAGTTACTTCGGATAATGGTTGTAAAGATAGTGTTACAGTTTCTCAGAATATCGTATTAAGTGGTACTGCTGCTTTCACCGTAAATACTGCTGGTCAGTGTTTGAATGGTAACAGCTTCTCATTCTTTAACGGTTTAAGTAATGGTAGTTCTATTACTTATAACTGGGCTTATGGTGATAGTACTTTCAGCACTGGTTATAATGGTTCTCATACTTATACAGCCGCTGGTACATACAATGTTACATTGACTGTTACAATAGATACTTCAGTTGCTCATTTCAGCAAATTAGTTACAGTATATCCTAAACCATCTGTTTCTTACAATGTAGTAGCAGGTACGGGAAATGGTAATTCTTATAGCTTTATCAGTACTTCAACTATTGCTTCTGGTTCTATGAACTATGCGTGGAATTTTGGAGATGGTACAGTAGATTCTACTTCGAATCCTACGCATACTTTTGCAGCTGTGGGTATCTACTCTGTTAAACTGGTTCTTACATCAGATAATGGTTGTAAGGATAGCTTGACTAAAACTCAAAACATTACTTTAACTGGCATTGCATCAAGTGCTGCATTTACAGCAAATCATGCTGCTGCCTGTTTGAATGGTAATAGCTTCTCTTTTGCTAATAACTTAGGTAACTCCAATGGAGCTACTTATGCATGGGCTTATGGTGATAGCACATTCAGTGCTGGTTACAATGGTTCTCATACTTATACAGCTGCTGGTACCTATACAGTTACTTTAACTGCTACAATAGATACTACAGTTGCTCATTACAGTCAGACTGTTACAGTATATCCTAAGCCATCAGTTTCTTACAGTGTAATAGCTGGAACAGGAAATGGTAATTCTTATACGTTTACCAGCAATTCTTCTATCGCATCTGGTTCTATGAACTATGCATGGACATTTGGAGATGGTACTGTTGATTCATCAGCTAATCCTACACATACATTTGCTGCTGTTGGAACCTATCCAGTAAAATTGATTGTTACTTCAGACAATGGTTGTAAGGATAGTGTTACGGTTTCTCAGAATATTACTTTAACTGGCATTGCATCGAGTGCTGCTTTTACTGCAAATCATGCTGCTGCCTGTTTGAATGGTAATAGTTTCACATTCGCTAATAACTTAGGTAACTCCAACGGTGCTACGTATGCGTGGGCATATGGTGATAGCACATTCAGTGCGGGTTACAATGGTTCTCATACTTATACTGCTGCTGGTACTTATACAGTTACTTTAACTGCTACAATAGATACTACTGTTGCTCATTACAGTCAGACTGTTACAGTATATCCTAAACCATCAGTTTCATACAGTGTTACTGCTGGAACTGGAAATGGTAATTCTTACACATTTGTAAGTAATTCATCTATCGCAACTGGTTCTATGAACTATGCGTGGACATTTGGAGATGGCACTGTAGATTCATCAGCTAATCCTACACACACATTTTCTGCTGTAGGAACCTATCCAGTTAAACTGATTGTTACTTCAGACAATGGTTGTAAGGATAGTGTTACAGTTTCTCAGAATATTACTTTAACTGGCATTGCATCGAGTGCTGCTTTTACTGCAAATCATGCTGCTGCCTGTTTGAATGGTAATAGTTTCACATTCGCTAATAACTTAGGTAATTCAAACGGCGCTACTTATGCATGGGCATATGGTGATAGCACATTCAGTGCGGGTTACAATGGTTCTCATGTTTATACTGCTGCTGGTACTTATACAGTTACCTTAACTGCAACAATTGATACTACTGTTGCTCATTACAGTCAGACTGTTACAGTATATCCTAAGCCATCTGTTTCTTATTCTGTAATTCCTGGAACATCAAATGGTAGTTCTTATACATTTATCAGTAATGCTACTATCGCTTCTGGATATATGAATTTTGCATGGAGCTTTGGTGATGGTACCGTTGATTCAAGTGTTAATCCTGTTCATATTTATGCTGCTGTAGGAAGTTATCCAGTTAAACTGATTGTTACTTCAGATAATGGTTGTAAAGACAGTATTACAGTTACTCAGAACATTACTTTAACTGGTATTGCATCGAGTGCTGCATTTACAGCGAGTCATGCTACTTCTTGTTTGAATGGCAATAGCTTCACTTTTGCTAATAACTTAGGTAATTCAAACGGAGCTACTTATGCATGGGCATATGGTGATAGCACATTCAGTGCTGGTTACAATGGTTCTCATGTTTATACCGCTGCTGGTACTTACACTGTTACTTTAACTGTTACAATTGATACATCAGTTGCTTACTATAACCAGACTGTAACTGTATATCCTAAACCATCTGTTTCTTATAGTGTTACTGCAGGAACAGGTAATGGTAATGCATACACTTTCTACAGTTCTGCTTCAATAGCATCTGGTTCTATAAACTATGCATGGAGCTTTGGTGATGGTACAGTAGATTCTTCTGCTAGTCCTACCCATACTTTCGCTGCTGTAGGAACTTATCCTGTTAAATTGAAGGTATATTCCGATCATGGTTGTATGGATAGTGTAACTGTTTCTCAAAACATTACATTAACTGGTGTTATTCCTTCTGCTGCATTTACAGCAAATCATGCTGCTGCTTGTTTGAATGGTAATAGCTTCTCATTTGCTAATAATTTAGGTAACTCCAACGGAGCTACTTATACATGGGCATATGGTGATAGTACCTTCAGTTCAGGTTACAATGGTTCTCACACTTATACTACTGCCGGATCATTTACAGTTACTTTAACTGCTACAATTGATACTTCAATTGCTACTTATACTCAAGTTGTTACTGTTTATCCTAAGCCTGCTGTTGCATTTAGTATGTATGCTGGTACAGGAAATGGTACTTCATACACTTATATTAGTTCTTCTGCTATTTCTTCAGGATGGATTGCATCATATGCATGGGATTTAGGAAATGGTACTACTGATTCAGTAAGTAATCCAAACACTGCATATGCATCTGTTGGCAGCTTCCCAGTTAAACTGGTAGTTACTTCCGATCATGGTTGTAAGGATAGTGTAACTGTTGTTGAGAATATTACTATTACCAGTACCGCTCCTTCTGCTATATTTACTATAAACAATAGTGGACAATGTCAATCTGGAAATAGCTTTACATTTACCAATCATTTACCAAATACTGTTGGTATAGGATATAGCTGGTATTTTGGAGATTCTACTGCTGTTAGCAATGCTTTCAATAGTTCACACTCCTATACAAATCCAGGTACTTATACTGTTACCTTAACGGTTACAATAGATACAACTGTATCTACTTATAGCCAGACTGTAACTGTATATCCTCAACCTGCTGCTTCTTACTATTTAATATTGAATACTGTAGGAACACCGTTGAATCCTGATTTACATATTTGTTTCACTCCAGGTTTAGATTTCTCATGGATTGAAAACAGTACAATATTAAACGGTAATATGACCTATTCCTGGACTTATGGTACCAGTAACTATTTCGATAGAAATGGTCATGCTACTACTTCTACTAATCCAAGAATTGTATTCAATGCTGCAGGTACTTATCCTGTTAAATTAGTTGTTACATCTGACCATGGTTGTCAGGATAGTATGCAACATGTAATATACCTGAGCCAGCCTCATGCTATTTTCTCTACTACTGTTACTTACCCTGGTAATGATACTACTATCAATCCTGCAATTGATTTTGCTGGAAATACATCGTATGATCCAGGAGGCACTTTGGTAGATTATGCTTGGATTTATGAAAATGGTACACATGTTCATAGTGCTGCTGATTCTTTCTTAGGACCTTTACATTTTGCCAGAGGTGGTGTTTATACTAATCATTTAACTGTAACAAGTGATGCAGGTTGTACAAACTCAGTTAGTCATGGATTAACTTTCTACATCAAACCTGTTGGTCACTTTACATTAGGAAATTTAGTTTATCCTACAGTATACAGTGCACCTACCGATACGGTTGCTACCAATACAAGTAGTGTAGATGAAACTCCTCAGACACTTACGTACTCATGGAACTTTGGTGATGGTTCTTCTGCTGTTAGTGGTACAAAACCTTACCATACTTATACTACTGGTGCTGCCAGCAGAACAGTAACATTAACTGTTACCAATACAAATGGTGGTTATACTAATACGTATACACAAACGTTGAACAATATTTACATTCGTCCTCAGGCTGCATTTAGTCAGACTAGAACAAGTGGGGTTACTGCTACCTTACAAGTTGCATTTACCAATCTTACCACAAGTGCTGATTTAGGTTCACCTATTGGTTCATTGACATACGCATGGGATTTTGGTGATGGATCAACATCTAGTTCTCAAAATCCAGGTTCACATACTTATGCATCTGGTGGTACATATACTGTTCAATTGATTGTAACTAATCCAGTTGGTGGTTTAAAAGATACTGTATCTCATCAGTTTACTTATTATGTAAAACCTATTGCTGCATTTAGTTATGCCAGAACAAGTGCTAGTCTTAGTGATCTAACGCTACAGCTAAGTGTTGATTTTGATGGTTCTGCATCTAGTATTAATGATGCTACTGCAACTTTAAGTTACGATTGGAATTATGGTGATGGTTCTGCTCATGGAACTGGCGCTACTCCATCTCATACATATGCATCAGGTGGTGCTCATACTGTTACTTTAATTGTAACAAGCAGTCATGGTAACGTTGCATCAAGTAGTACTTCTCATTCATTTACTTACTATGTAACACCAGTTGCCAGCTTTACTGATACCAGAACAAGTGCTCCTACTGCACAGCTAAGTGTTAGTTTTGATGCTTCAGCTTCCAGTATTAATGATGCTACCGCAACTTTAAGCTATGCTTGGACATTTGGTGATGGTGGTTCTGCTATTGGAAAAACTCCATCTCATACTTATACCTCTGGTGGTGCTCATACAGTAACATTAACTGTAACAAGTAATCATGGTAGTAAGACAGATGTTTCCTCTCGTTCAATTACTTATTATGTTACTCCTGTTGCTGCATTTACTTATAATAGAACAAGTGGTGCTACTGCTCAGTTAAGTGTTGATTTTGATGGAACAACTTCCAGTGTTAATGATGCAACTGCTTCATTAACATATGCATGGGATTTTGGTGATGGAGGTTCTGCTACAGGTAGTACAACTTCACACAGCTTTACTTCTGCAGGATCACATACTGTTACGTTGGTGGTTACCAGCAATCATGGCAGTGTTGCTTCTAGTGGTACGTCTCATACATTTAGCTACTATGTAGCTCCTGTTGCTGCATTTACTGCTACACAATCTTATGATGCAGGTGGTTATCCTATTGTTACTGTAAATGCTAATACCAGTTCAGTAAATGATGCTAGTGGAACATTAACATATCAATGGAATATGGGTGATGGTAATACAACATCCACTACACCTTCATCTTACCAGTATACTACAGGTGCTTCATCTTATACTGTTAGCTTAACTGCTGTAAATACGAATGGTATAGTTGCTACAAATAGTACTAACACTTCTACTTTCACGGTTTCACCAGCTTATATTATTCCGGTGAATGTTACACCTACTGTTACACCAACAGATTTAGATATTAGTATCAGCGCAACTGGTACTGATAATTCTGGTGGTACTATCTCTTATAGCTGGAGTTTTGGCGATGGCACAGGTCATACAGTTACAACTGCTGATGGAGTTGCTGGAGCTTATTCTTTTGCTTCAGAAGGTACCTATAGCATTACAATAACTGCTACCAGTAGCAATGGTGGTGTTAATGTTTTCCATACTTCTGTAACAGTTACAGCTCCAACTCCTATTGCTAAAATTTCAGTTCATATTGTAGATAATTTAGATGGAACTTCTAATTATTCTTTATATGGTGATGATCCTACAAATCCTTCCACAGTAAGTTCTGGAAGTATAACAGGTTATTCATGGGATTATGTTGAAACTGATAATACTGGTCATATAGTAGATAATGGTACATTAGCTTTTGATGCAATATATGGTGTGGCTATTCCTAATGATCATACTGTAGCAGTTACACTTACAGTTACTTCAGATCAAAGTAAACAAGGAACTGCTTCAGCTAGCTTTAATGCTACTACAGGTAACTCTGGTACTTATACAAATGTTAGGAATGGATCTATACCAACTCACATTTTTAATAATGTTAGTAATAGTAGTATTTCACTTTATCCTAATCCAGTAGTAACTACTACTACCATTATGTATAATAGTGAAGTAGCTGGTACTGTTCATATTAATGTGTATAGTGTTGATGGTAAATTAGTTCATCAGGAATTAGGTACCGCTTCAGGTTCTGGTATATCTAATACTGTGAAAATGAACATCAGTAATCTAACTCAGGGTATTTACAACGTAGTTATTACCAATAAAGATGGTAAAAAGGTTGGTACTACTAAGTTAGTAAAAGCTAATTAATCTTCTAACAATGGATGAATAAAAGTTCATCTGTAAAATATAAAAGTCGGCTACGGTTCTCCGTTAGTCGACTTTTTATTTTCCCCATAATTATAGTAATTCAAAACAAGTCCTACTTTTATTCCAAACTAAGGATATGAATACAATAATAAATTTTCAGCATTTAAAACAAAGCATTAAAAAGAATGCTTATACTTCACTGTATTCAAATTCAACATTCAACATTCAACATTTAAAAAAATACATTAAACTGTATTCTCCTGTCTCCTGTCTCCTAATTCCTATCTCCCTATTCTTGCTTCTTTTAATTTCAACCACCTCCATAGCACAAAAGGATTCTGACTTCTACTCCCGTTCAACAGGTAAATTGCCTTCTCTTGCTTATTCAATGGGCGAAGATCGTCTGGGAAGTCCCAAAATGGGTTATATAGATAGTGGTATTTTGTTTCACATTGTAGATTCTACCGATACCTGGTATAAAGTAAAACTCTCCAATAACCGTAATGGGTTTATAGATAAAAAATATACTACCCCTTTATTAGCTTTTACTCCTAAATCAAATTACTATTCTGGCACTATTACTGCTAAAGGGACCGATTCCTGCTACGATATTATAAATGTTGCTTTAGAAGAAAGATTACCTTATAAAGCCTGGATGGAAACAAATCCTTCTATTATTAAACTAGAGATATACGGAGTACATACCAACACTAACTGGATTACGCAGTTTAATACTTTAAAAGAGGTAAAGGATATTTATTACAATCAGGTAGAAGAAGATGTAATGCAGGTAACTATACATTTAAAGCATTCCCAACAATGGGGTTATACTTTGACTTATGCTGGAAACCACCTTTTATTAAAGATTAAGCGTCAGCCTTCCGTTTTGTTACTTAATAAAATGACCATTGCTATTGATGCTGGCCATGGAGGTACGAATGGAGGAGCTGAAGGGGGCAAAACCCATATTGCCGAAAAGGATCTAACCCTCATTTATGCTAAAGTATTACAGCAGGCGTTTAAAAAGCTGGGCATAAAAACCATTATGACCCGTACAGCAGATACCACCGTGGAAATGAAGGATAGAATATTAACTATGCAACAAAAGAACCCCGATTTTTTGATTAGTCTACATTTCAATTCTTCCACCAGTGATACCGTAAAGGGAAGTAGCACTTACTATAAACATATTGGCTTCCGACCTTTGTCGCAAACAATTTTGAAGCGTATGCTGGAACTTAAAATGAATGAATATGGCAATGTAGGCAACTTTAATTTCGGACTAAATGCACCCACCGATTTTGTAAATTGTTTGCTGGAAGTTGGCTTTCTTAGTAATCCTGAAGAAGAAAAAAGACTGGTAAACCCACTGTTTCAGAAGAGGGTAGCTCAGCAGATAATTAAAGGAATTAATGATTGGCTCCTTCAATGCAAATAAGAGGATAACAATTCAACTGCTTTAATTTTGTCATTTTTTAGTCTCTAGTATTTGTATTGGTATTTCTTTGTGCCTTGTATTTCTCTTGCCTCTTTGCCTCCTTGTCTCTTGCCTGTTTTTACTTTTTAAACTGAATTTTTCCCTTATATACAAACTAATTTGCTGTATTTTCCGTTACTTTTGTTTCCGGTCTATTGAATAATGGTTCGATTAGTTGTTCAAGAAGGCTTCTATCATATATTAATAACGAGTTTTAAAACCCTATATATACAATGGGATGTGGATCATGTGGAACAGGTACGCCTAACGGTTGCAAAAGCAATGGTGGCTGTAGTTCGGGTGGATGCAATAGAATGAATGTTTTTGATTGGCTTAATAATTTACCAATCGACGATAATAGCTCCGTTTGTAAAGTAGTTGAACTTACTTTTAACAATGGTAGCAGAAAAGATTATTACAAAAACAATACACTACATTATTATTCAAAAGGGGACCTTCTTACAGTAGAAGGTGTTTCTGGTATTGATGTTGGAGAAGTTTCTCTTTCTGGAGAGTTGGTTAGAATTCAATTAAAGAAAAAAGGGGTAAAAGAATTTAATCCTGAAATGAAAAAGGTATTACGCAAGAGTACCGATAAGGATTTAGAAGCCTTCTTCCAGAATAAAAAAAGAGAAAAGCATGTTTTAGCTCGTAGTAGAGAAATTGCCAGAGACCTTAAGGTTCAGATGAAATTGAGTGAAGTGGAGATTCAGGCTGATGGTAAAAAAGCAACTTTCTTTTATACTGCCGACGATAGAATTGACTTTAGAGAGATGATAAAAATGTTTGCTGCCGAATTTAAGGTGAAGGTAGAAATGAAGCAAATTGGTATCAGACAGGAAGCAGCAAAAGTAGGAGGTATAGGTAGTTGCGGACGAGAACTTTGTTGTAGTACCTGGTTGCAGGATTTTAAGAGTGTAAATACCAATGCAGCCCGCTACCAGAATCTTTCTATTAATCAGTCTAAACTAAGCGGACAATGCGGCAGATTAAAATGTTGTCTTAATTATGAACTGGATACGTATTTAGATGCTTTACAAAATTTCCCAAATAATGCCGACAGACTCGAAATGGAAAGGGGAGTAGCATCTTTAATCAAGAAAGATATTTTCAAGAACCTGATGTGGTATGTTTTAGAAGGAGGTACAAGACATTATCCTTTGACTATACAAAGAGTAAAAGAAATAAAAGAACTTAATAGCAAGGGTATCAGACCAGCTGAAATGGAAGCTGCAGAAATCACTTCCAGCAAACCTAAAGTTGCGGAACTTGCATTTGTAGATGTTGTAGGTCAGATTTCATTGAAGAGTCTGGAGAAAAATGATAGGAGAAGAAGAGATCAGAATCGTCAGCAACAACAAAACAAACAGCAGGCAGGTGGTGTAAAGCCCCCTATTAATAATAAGCAGTTGAATCAACCTGCTAAAAACAATAATAACAGACCGGAGAATCCAAACAATAATAAGCAAAGGCCTGAAAATCAAAATAATAACAAACAAAGACCTCAGAATGTTACGCAGGGTAAACCGCCAATTGTAAAAGAAGTTAAACCTCCTGTCGTAAAGGAGAATCCACCTGTACCACCAGTAGAGAATCTGGAGAAGAAGGATCCTTCAGTACCATCTAATAGTGGTGGAGGGTTTAAAAAGAGAAGAAGATAGCAAATTGCTTTCAATAACTTAAAGGTTGGTCAGTGCGAATAAACTCGCCAGACCAACCTTTTTTATTTTATACCAATTATCCTAATAAAGTGCCGATAAAATTCATTGCAAAATCCCAAATTTTACAGCACTTTTATGCTTATTATTTCTATGATAAAGTTAGGGTAACATAGTAATCAGCTAATATCCGCTTATTCACCCATTCATACACAAGCCACATCAGCCGGTCCGGTTTTGGCGTGAGCCAAAATGTTGAGCCCACTTTAGTGGGAGAGACAAGGAGCAGGTGCAGTGGTGGTGTATTTGTATTTCTCCCCTCTCATTCGGGAGAGGGGTTGGGGGTG
>CAIVPM010000285.1 GCA_903907815.1 uncultured Chitinophagaceae bacterium
ACAGCAATTTATTATAAACTCACAAACGTTAGTTTGTAAATAAACAAAAAACTATTTAATATCAACTATTTAATAGAAAAATTAATAGTAAACTATGTCGTGATTAATCCAAATGATAAAATATTAAAAGTATCGCCTTTAGCGTTTTGCATTTAGTGTAAGCATAGTAAACTAAGCTACATAGTACTAAACGTTTTTATTATTGTTCAACCGCTTGTGGTTCTCTCTGTTCTCTGTATTTTTCTTTAAAATAACCTCTGTGTTTCTCTGTTTCACAGTGGCGTTGTGGTTCAATGTACTTGTATTAATCTCTACCCAAACTTCACCGAAGTCATCGTCAAAGACCCTCCCACTGCTTTATCATTAAAGAACGATACTGCATCTTGCTTGCCTTTAAGCCCAAGCGTATAAATCAATGGCAAGTAATGTTCTGGAGTAGGTATAGCCAGCATTGCCTCTTTACCCAGCTTAATATAGTCTATTAGTTTATCATGAGAGCCTGCGGCAATTAGTTCTTTAAAAGTATTATTAATTTTCAAGGCCCAGTCAAAACCATAATTGTCGGTGTACAGTTTGTCCCATGCCACCATACCCAAATTGTGTACCAGATTACCACTGCCCATTATCAACACCCCTTTCTTTCTCAGACTATATATTTCCGCAGCTAATGCATAATGAAATTTGGCATCTTTGGTATAGTCAATACTCAACTGCAAAACAGGAATATCAGCCTTTGGATACATATGTCTTACAATAGTCCAGGTCCCATGATCCAGTCCCCAGTCATGCGACAATTCTACCTTGGTTGTGTGTATTAAGGACGCCGTTTCTTTTGCCAGTTCAGGATTACCTGGTGGAAGGTATTGAACATCAAATAATTCTTTTGGAAAACCTCCAAAGTCATGAATAGTTTTCGGGAAATTCATTGCAGTTATATGAGTACCTCTGGTAAACCAGTGTGCAGATACTACCAGCACAGCCTTAGGCGTTGGAATTTCCTTAGCCATTGCGATCCACCTCTTACTGAATTCATTATCCTCAATACCATTCATTGGAGAGCCATGCCCTACAAATAACACCGGCATTAATTGCTCCTGTTCGGGTAAAGAATCGGTAAAAGTTTTAAAACTACTCAGTGTATTTATTCCTGTCATCATCGTTGCTCCTGTTGTAATGTATTGTATAAATTTTTTCCGATGCATACTTGTTATACTACAAATATATAAAAGTATCTACCCATATTAAACCAGTATTAAGAAGTAATATTCATTTTACAAGTTACAAATACAACAAAGACGATTTTTAAAACCAATTAGAGTTTGTTATAGAATCATTATTGCAAATCTGAGTTTATTATTTGCACTAATTAATTCACTATTGCCTTCATTTAAACGTTTTTTTTGTGCGGATATAGGATAGAATTTAAATGTATTCTCCTGACTCCTGTCTCCTTTCTCCTGTCTCCTATTCCCTTTTTCCTATATCCTAAATTTCCCGGATGATAACAATCATACCAAAGAAACTTGTCAATTGTGTAAAAAATACATAGTATTGCTACCTTAAAACGATTGTTATGTCAGTCTCACATGTGTCAAATTCCTCTTCAACGAGCAAACCAATTCTAAGTTTCTGGAAAATCTGGAACATGAGTTTCGGGTTCTTAGGCGTTCAGATTGGTTACTCTTTACAGAATGCAAATACGAGTAGAATACTTTCTGCAATTGGTGCCGATCCGCATCATTTGAGCCTTTTCTGGCTGGCTGCTCCAATGGCCGGATTTATCGTACAACCTATAGTAGGCATGTCCAGCGATAAAACCTGGACAAGGTTGGGTCGTCGTATTCCTTTCATTCTGGGTGGTTCTATTGTGTCTGCGCTGGCAATGTTCTTCATGCCTAATTCTGGCAACTTCGCCACACTATTTGCTCCATTATTATTTGGTGCAGTAATGCTGTTATTAATGGATACTTCTTTCAACGTTACCATGCAGCCTTTCCGTGCATTGGTAAGCGATATGGTTTCCGATAAACAAAGAAATAAAGGATATGCTATCCAAAGTTTTCTGATTAATGCAGGAGCTGTAGTAGGTTCATTACTTCCGTATGCCCTTACCTGGTTAGGTGTTTTAAACGAACCTGCTCCTGGACAAAAAGTGGCTCCTACCGTTATCTGGTCTTTCTACTTTGGTGGTGGTGCTTTATTGTTAAGTGTATTATGGACTTCATTCCGTACTAAAGAATATCCTCCGGAAGAGTATGCTAAATACAATAATCTGGAAGAAGATAACTCGCCTAAAATGTCGTTCATGGATCTGTTGAAAAACATTCCTACTACTATGTGGCAGTTATCTGTTACGCAATTCTTTTCCTGGTTCTCTCTGTTCTTAATGTGGGTATATACCACACAAGGTTTAGCGCAGAATATCTGGCATTGCTTACCTACTGATTCTAAGTCTGCCAGCTTTAATGATGCAGGTAACTGGACAGGGGTAATATTCGCTTCCTATAGTGTTTTTGCTGCTTTATATTCTTTAGTACTTACTCGACTTACCGATAAATTTGGCAGTAAGAATACCTATATGATTTCTTTAATTGCAGGTGGTGTCGGTTTAATCTCTATGATGTTCGTTCACGATGTTGCCGATAAAAATTTATTGTTCTTCTCAATGATCGGTATCGGTATGGCTTGGGCTTCCATTCTTGCATTACCATACTCTATTTTATCTTCTTCATTACCTGCTCGTCAAACAGGCGTGTACATGGGTATCTTCAATGCAACCATTACTATTCCTCAGATTGCTGCAGGTTTATTAGGTGGCTTTGTATTAACTTTCATGGGAGATAAAGCAATAAATGTAATAGGTCTTTCAGGAGCTTCAATGATCATCGCAGGAGTAATGGCTAAGATAGTAATTAAAACAAAAGACTAAATCAATTAGCTAATTAGCTGATGTGCTAATTAGCTAATTAATACAATTCAATTAATAAATAAATTGTCAATGTATTAATTCACTAATCCGTCAATTCGCTAATCCGCTAATTCTTCAATACGCTAATCCGCCAATTCGTTAATTCGATAATTATTAATATGAAAAAGATTCTCCTTTCTACGCTCGCTTGCATTACCACTGTAAGCTTCCTTTGCGCGCAATCTGTTCAAACTTTTCCTTCCAATTGGTGGGTGGGCATGAAGCACAATAAAGTTCAGGTAATTTTCCGTGGCGAAGATTCCAGCATGACGGCAAATACTATTACCGTTAACTATCCAGGAGTTACTGTAAGCAACAGTCATAAGTTTGAAAATAAGAAATATATCTGTGCCGATATTACCATAGCAGCAAATGCTAAGCCAGGTGTTATCCCTTTTATCTTATCTAATGGCAAGAAAAAAACGACTGTCAATTTTACTATAAAAGCAAGAAGAGATGGCAACGGAACGGCCTTTGCTCAAGGCGTTACATCTTCCGATTTTATTTATCTTTTAATGCCCGATCGCTTTAGCAATGGAGACCCTTCCATCGATAAAATTGCAGGCATGAGAGATCAGACACTCAACAGAGATTCTATCTACCATCGTCATGGTGGCGATTTTAAAGGAGTTATAAACCACCTGGATTATCTGAAGAACTTAGGGGTTACTACCGTATGGATGACTCCGGTGTTAGAGAACGATCAACCTAACAGAACAGAACACGGTTATGCCTTCACCAATCACTATACTATCGAGCCTCGTTTTGGTGGTGCTCCCATGTATAAAAACCTAAGCGATGAGCTACATAAAAGAGGCATGAAACTGATACAGGATGCTGTTTACAACCATGTGGGTAGTAAACATATTTTCTTCCAGGATCCTCCTTCAAAAGATTGGTTCCATCGTTGGGATAAGTATACCAATACTACTTTTAAAGATCAGGTGGTTTTTGATCCTTATGCTTCTAAAAAAGATAAGAAACAATTGTCCGATGGTTGGTTTACTACCGAGATGCCCGATGTAAATCAATCCAATCCATACGTGGCTACATTCCTTATTCAGCATGCTATCTGGAGCGTAGAAGAGTTCGGGGTAGATGGTTGGAGAATAGATACTTACCTCTACAACGATCTTCCTTTTATGAACCATTGCAACGATGAGTTGATAAAAGAATATCCGCACATCACTATGTTTGGCGAAACATGGGTACATGGTACTCCTTCACAGTCTTATATCGCGGCTAACAATTACAATATCCCATTCAAAAGTAACCTCATTGGAGTAACCGATTTCCAGACTTTATTCTATGGTATTACACCTGCTTTAAATGACAAATTTGGCTGGACCGATGGTGTCAATAGATTGTATACTACACTTAGTAACGACTTCTTGTACAAGAACCCAATGAACAATGTAATCTTTCTTGACAACCATGATATCAGTCGCTTTTTTTCAACTGTTGGAGAAGATGTAAATAAATTGGAAATGGGACTTGCATGGATGTTTACTTGCCGTGGTATACCGCAGTTATATTATGGAGATGAAGTATTGATGAAGGGTTTTACAAATCCTGATGGTTGGGTTCGTCTCGATTTTCCTGGTGGTTGGGAAGGCGATAAAAAGAACGCTTTTACTGGACAAGGATTGACCGATTCAGAAAAGATTGTTCAGAATTATGTAAAGACTTTTGCCAACTTCCGTAAGAATTCTTCAGCCATCAAAACAGGTAAGATGATGCAGTATGTTCCGGTTGATGGACTATACATTTATTTCCGTTACGACAATAATCAAACCGTAATGTGTGTGATGAATACAGATGAAAAAGAGAAGACCATCAACTTCGCAGACTATACCGAAAGAACGGGTGGATTTACCAAAGCAAAGAATATTGTAGATGGTGCCGTACTAAAATCTGGTTTCACTATTCCTGCTAAAAAGATGTGGGTTTTTGAGTTAGGAAAATAAATACGTCATACTCGTCAGACGATTTTGTATTTGTATTCAATTATCAAATTATCACATTATCAAATTGATTAAAGGTTGGTATCTCACCAACCTTTTTTTGTATTCATTATCACATTAGCTAATTAGTTTTTGGGCGCATCCCTTCGGGTCAGGCTATCCGTTTGTATCTTTTCTGGCGCCCCTTATCTATCAGCAAAATATTTGTATAAAAGGTTGCCGGGGCGCATAAAAGGATACCACTGCTATCCTTTGCGCTCGCTCAAATCTATATTAGGTTTAGTCTTAGGTAACCAAAACAACTTTTATTGAACGACAAATAACCATCAATTCATTTTTGAAAACCAAATCAGTAGTTTGGGTGGCATCAACGGAACCCAAAGAACAATAAACAGACCAACTGGAGGCATCATTCATACATAAAGTACCATCCCTAGCTTTCTGACTAACCTAATTTGAATAAAGGGAATGATATTTACTACTTTGAGTATGCTGTTTATAACTTCAAGTATGTCAAATTAAACCTTCTCTACAATAAACACAGTATAAGGTATCATCAACGGAACCCCAAGAACGATAAATAGACCAAATAGTGACACCATTCATACAAAAAGTATCCTCCCAAGCACTAAGACTAACCTAATTTGAATGAAGGGAAACCTGTTTACTACGTTGAGTATGCTATTTATTCCTTTAAGTATGTCAATTTAAACCTCCAATACAATAAAAACAGTATTGGGTATCTTAATTATCACATTCCATGCGTCCATTTAATCATTCTCTTAGGTATTTATACTTTCGAGGAGCACTAAATAACAATAGGGTGAAATAAAATTATAAAAGAGTAAGACTAAATTGTGGGAGGGTAAAATAAACAATAAAAAAAACATCATTTAAAGTTTTGAAATGCATGTATTGTAAATTATAATACTTTTAACCACTTATTAATAGTACAGAGAAAAGGTGGGCATAATGTTTAAACCAGAGAATATAAAGATTGGCGTAATTGGATTGGGGTATGTAGGATTGCCACTGGCAGTTGCATTTGCCGAAAAGTATACTGTGGTAGGATACGATATAAATACCCAAAGAATAGCCTCTTTAAATAATGGAACAGACGAAACAGGCGAAGTAGCTGACCATAATTTAAAAGCGGCTTTAGATACATCAACTAAACAGTTTGGTTTAACCCTTTCTGCTGATCTGGAATTGCTAAAGAGTGCCAATGTATACATTATTACTGTTCCTACATTAATATTCGAGAACAAAGAACCTGACTTTAGATTTCTGTTTAAGGCTGCCGAAACTATTGGTTCCATTCTTAAAAAGAATGATACGGCAATCTTCGAATCGACTGTTTATCCGGGTGCTACCGAGGAGGAATGTGTACCTATACTGGAACAGTTTTCTGGTCTGCAATATAATACTGATTTCTTTGTTGGGTACTCGCCAGAAAGGATTAACCCGGGTGATAAGAAAAACACTTTAAAGTCTATAATAAAGCTTACCTCGGGTAGCAATGAAGATACCAGATTATTTGTAGATACACTATATTCTTCCATTATTACAGCCGGTACGTATTCGGTTGGTAGTATTAAAATTGCAGAGGCTGCAAAAGTAATTGAGAACTCTCAAAGGGATATTAATATTGCCTTTGTAAACGAGCTGTCTAAAGTATTTGCTCCAATGGGTATTCCTACCAAAGAAGTGCTGGAAGCCGCTGCTACCAAATGGAACTTTTTAAACTTTGTTCCAGGGCTTGTAGGAGGACATTGTATAGGTATCAATCCATACTTTTTAGTGCATAAATCTTCTGCTCTGGGATATGTGCCAAACCTGATCCTGGATGGTAGAAAGATAAATGAAAGTATGCCTTCTTTTGTGGCAGATCAGATTGTATTGCAACTGGCTAAGCGAAAGAAAATACCTCAAGCATCCAAAATACTGATACTAGGTGCGACCTTTAAAGAGAACTGTCCTGATACCCGAAATAGCAAAGTGTTTGATTTAATAGTTAGCCTTTCAGTATATGAACCAACCATTTCTGTATACGACCCTGTAGCTATTGGTTTAACTACCAGCAATATTGAGTTGATAAAAGAGATCACTGCTATTGAAGGGCAGCAATTTGATTGTATAGTACTTGCAGTATCCCATACTGCCTTTTTATCTACCGAATGGAATCAATATCTTCCATCAGAAGGGTTCATCTACGATATAAAAGGCTTTCTGCCAGTAAGTGAACGGGTGATACAGCTTTAATACAATACATTGTTTTGAATGTTGAATTTTGAATATTGAATACAGAACATTGAACCACATAGACACAGCGACACAGCGGTGCACAGCAGCCTCACCCCTGCCCTCTCCTTGGGAGAGGGGGAATACAAAATACAGCTTGAAGCGTGAATAAAATTGCTTCATTCCCCACTATTTCAGGTATAATTTAATCATATCATGATATGTATCATGTGTTTTAATGATTGCCGTCATTTTTTCTATGATTAAAACCTTACACTTTTGCATTTCTATATTTCGATTCTTACAGAAATATATTCCACTATTGTTCTAATTATTGCATAAAGTCACTACTTTTCTAAGCAGTGACTTGTTTTTTTAAGTAGTCTCAACATTTGAATTATTACGGTAGAAATGATTACTGCAAATCCCCAATAAAATCCACTACTAAGGTTTTTATTCTCATGATAGATAGCGAAAGCTAACAATATACCATAAACTGGTTCTAGATTAAGTACCAGATTTTGCGTAAACACAGAAATATGTTTTAGTGCCTGAAGAGAAAGTCCGAAGGCAAGTATAGTACAAGCCCAGCTTAAGATAACCAACCATCCTGTTTCTGAAAGGCTAGGAATAAGGTGTGTAGATGGAAAATAACAGAGATAAATGGGCAATAATAATGTAAGCACCACCCAACCTCCTGATAATACCATTTATACATATAAGTCAGTCCATTTTATTGAGTCAAAGATGTAGCTAAAAGCACAGGTACTTTTTACTAC
>CAIVPM010000286.1 GCA_903907815.1 uncultured Chitinophagaceae bacterium
AAATAATTGGTTTTAATTGTATCTATATCTCTATACTTTAAAGCAATTGGGTGTAACCTACCCTTTAAAGTTTTCAAGGAATCAAATGCCTTTAAAGACAATTTAAAAGTTGGATACTTTAGTTCATTATATTCAACTTTATTATTATTACTATCTGCCCAATAATAGTCGTATGAATAGTGAATATCCATATTAGAAATAAGAAAATTAATTGCTTTTATTTTCAAACTATCCCCTTTATTATAAAAATAATTTAATGCACCTTCCAGTTCTTTTCTATTTTTTACTGTTTTGTTAAGCACATTTCCTACAGACAAAGGGTACCCATTACTATTTTGCGCATGCAGAATTATTGGAACAATAAGAAATATGGAAAGTATTTTTTTAATCATTTTCATTAGGATGTGTTGTTATTAAATGATTACTTGCCAAAGAATAGCTTTTCACTACTTGTAAAGCAGATCTTTGATAATAAATTGCTTTATCGTTTACAACTTTTGGTTTCATCAATACAATTTCTTTAGCGGTATTTATTGCATTTAATGAATCTTTCATTTTAATATACATTCTCATTAAAGAATACCTTGGTTCTATATGCGAGGGCTCAATATTTTTAGCAATACTATATTCCTTTTCAGCATTTTTAAAACTTCCAGTATTTTCATAGCAAAATCCAGTTTGAAGGAATAAATCAGGATTAGAACTATATTCTTTTGCTTTAATTAATTTTTCAATAGCCAAATGGTATTGATTTTTATAAATAAGGATATAAGCATAATTCGACCAATAACTTTCCGAATTACAAAGTACACCTCTCAATGGTTCCAACAACTCTAAAGCTAAATCATATTTTCTCTTTTTCTCAAACCTTACAGCTTGTTTCAACTCCAAATGTGCACATGCTTGTGCATATTCAAACGAAAAAAAACAAACAGAGATTAATAAAGTTGAATACCCTTTAATTCTTTTGAATTTGTAATTAACCCCTTTTAAAAATTCAATTTGGATAAAATAACAATCATCTGTACTTAGCAAGGAAATATACAACATAAGTACACACATCATTGGCAAAGCCTGAATAGTAAAGTTCAATAAACTCATAATAGCAAAAGCCACAATTGCAGAATAAGCTCCAACAAATAGTATCTTTTCGTGTTTATAAGGAATTGATGAAGTTTTTTTATCCAGTTTTTCAGGTTGTTGATTCTTAGCTTTTTTTATAATCGGATATAACAAAATAAGAACAAGAAAACCCATAAAAAACATCAACCCAATAATTCCACCTTCTTCACTATTTTCCAAAAACTCATTATAGGCCATTTTTACATGTCCTGCATTTTCCTTTTCTGCTACAGTACCATTTCCATTTTCAAAATAATTAGCCTGATTTAAGTTATAATTTTTTTCAAAACTTCCATAACCATAACCTGTTAAAGGTTTATGAGCAATCATATTCAAGGTAACTTTCCAAACAAGTTTACGTCCATCAGCCGATGCTTTTTTAGCTTCATAGGCATAAAAACTTACAACTCCAATAATAACAATACTAGATACTAATAATCCTATTTTAGCATATATATTCAATTTACTCTTCAACCATTCATATATGCTATATTGATAATTAAAAAGAATTACAGAAGATACTATTGCCCCTACTAAAGCCGTTCTACATTTTAACATAACCAATGCAGCAACTATAATTACTATTCCTAAGATATAAAACTTTTTAATAATTCCCTTTTCTTTAAAAGTCATTATTAAAATGGACGGAATAGTTATCGCTAAAAACATCGCAGTTACATTAGGGTTTTGCCATGTTCCAGTAACAGTAAAATAATGATTATAGCTTTTAGTTAAACCAAAAAATTGAAATGCACATACAAAAGATTCAATAATAGATAAAACTGAAATTATTTTATATACTTGAACAGCAAATTCATTATATCTTCTGAATAAAATATAAGACGCAATAAAGAACAGACAATTACATATTAGATAACTTTGATGATAGCCAATTCCTTTATTAATAAAACATCCATTAATAATAACGTAGCATATCCATAAAATAAAAATCAATAAAGGCCATGAAATAAAAACAGTTGTATTATTATCTTTCTTAAAAAAAGTGATCCCTACAATAAACAATAAAGTAGAAACGGTAAAAAAGTAGGCAAATAATGGATATAAAGATTGTGTTACAAATACATTATTATTGATTAGGGTACCAATAATAATTACTAAAATCAACAAAGAAAAAAAGGTATTATTTTTCATTGAGTTCTAAAAGGTAAAAGTTTGTTTGCTATTGAATACTTAACTTCAATTAAATATCAATCTCAAATAAAGTTTAATAAGTGATTGCCACAACAAATTAAAGGAGCAACATTTTCTTAAACAACCGTTAAATAACGGTATTAGGATATTTTAATATTTTTTAGACTAAAAAATGATATATTTTAATTAATATTTAATTT
>CAIVPM010000287.1 GCA_903907815.1 uncultured Chitinophagaceae bacterium
TAATAGTCTGGTTATTCATTATAATAAATTAATGAAAAGTGATACCAATAAAATGTGGATGATGTACATAAAAAAAGTCCCGGAATTCCGGGACTCTTATAATTTTAAAAGCTTTAATTCTAAGATTATTTCTTAGCAGGAGCTTTTTTAGCAACTGCTTTCTTAGCAACTGCTTTAGGAGCAGCCTTTGGAGCAGCTTTCTTAGGAGCAGCTTTAGGAGCAACTTTCTTAACAGCAGCTTTTGGAGCAGCTTTAGGTGCAGCCTTAGGAGCAACTTTTTTAACAGCAGCTTTAGGAGCAGCTTTCTTAGGAGCAGCTTTCTTAGGAGCAGCTTTAGGAGCAACTTTTTTAGGTGCAGCCTTAGGGGCTACTTTCTTTGCAGGTGCTTTAGGAGCAACCTTTTTTGGTGCAGCTTTTTTTGCAGCTTTTGCCATGTTTTTAAAATTTAATAGTTAGTAAATATGGCATAAAAGTAATGACATTTTTCAAACTACAAAATTTTTATGCAATTATTTCTACAGGAAGTACAGAAACTTTGGATTTATCATCCTTACCTTTTCTGAATTCTACTACTCCATCAACCAATGCAAAAAGCGTGAAATCCTTACCTACGCCTACGTTTTTGCCAGGATGATACTGTGTACCACGTTGACGAATAATGATGTTTCCAGAGCTTGCTGGTTGACCACCAAATATTTTTACACCAAGACGTTTACTATTGGAATCACGACCATTTTTTACGGATCCTTCTCCTTTTTTGTGTGCCATTTTAAATTAAATTTAAACTGTTTTTTACTAATGATTAAGCAATACTCTCAATCTTGATTTTAGTGTAATGCGTTCTGTGACCATGCTTCTTTCTGAAACCCTTTCTTCTTTTCATCTTAAAAGCTATCACCTTGTCCCCTTGAACCAGGCTTCTTAAAACTTCGGCTTTCACAGTAACGTTATCTCCATAGGAAATAGCACCGCTATTGTCAGTGAAAAGCACTTCCTTAAATTCCACTTTGTCTCCAGTTTTGGATTCTAAATGCGGAACGTATAAACTATCACCAGCTTGAACTTTAAATTGTTGGCCGGCTATTTTTACTATTGCTAACATAGTATTCTAAAATTTTGGACGGCAAAAGTAAGGGTTAAGAAGTGAATTGCACTAATATTTTATAAAAATTATTCACAAAACATCTTAAAGGGCCTTTAATATTTACCCAAAATGACCTTTTTGAACCTGATTGCACCTACTTTTGCCCCTCCATAACGGGGATAAGTACTCAAAAAACAGCATGAATATTAAATCATTACTTGCCAGGCCATTTGCCGGTTTTATATATAATAAGATTAAAAAAGAGGCTAAAACTGCTGTTCAGGACCAGGAAGCTATCTTACTTTCTCTTATAAAAGATGCTAAAAATACAGAATTTGGAAAAGAACACCATTTTAGCAATATAAATTCTTACGAAGAATTCAAACAAGCTGTACCAATCAGGGATTATGAAGGGTTTAAAGACTATATAAACCTTATAAAACAAGGTCAGCAGAATGTTTTGTGGAAAGGGAAGCCTATCTATTTTGCAAAAACAAGTGGAACTACAAGTGGTGTAAAATATATTCCAATTACCAAAGATTCTATTTCTAATCATATTAATGGAGCAAGAAACGCTTTGCTATGTTATATAGCAGAAACAGGAAAGACTTCATTTACTTCGGGTAGAATGATTTTTTTAAGTGGTTCTCCGGAATTGGAAAGAGTAGGGGATATACCTACAGGAAGACTTAGTGGCATTGTTAACCATCATATACCATCGTACCTTAAAGCAAATCAACTTCCTTCCTTCGAAACAAATTGTATAGAAGACTGGGAAACAAAGTTGTCGAAAGTTATCGAGGAAACTATCGATAAAAATATGACTCTTGTTGGTGGTATTCCACCCTGGATGCAGATGTATTTTGATAAAGTATCAGAAACTAAACAAAAACCTATATCAGAAATATTTCCTAACCTAAGTTTACTGGTGCAGGGTGGTGTAAACTTTGAGCCTTATAAATCTAAGTTGTTTGATACCATTGGTAAAAAGATAGATTATATAGAATTGTTTCCTGCAAGCGAAGGCTTTTTTGCTTTTCAGGATTCACAATCGGAGGAAGGTTTATTGTTGAATACTAATAGTGGCATCTTTTTTGAATTTATTCCTTCCGCAGAAATATTTAATCCTAATCCAACCAGACTAAGCTTAAGGGATGTAAAAATGGATGAAAACTATGCGTTAATTATTAATAGTAATGCTGGATTATGGGGATACAATATTGGGGATACGGTGAAATTTGTTAGCATTAGTCCATACAGATTAGTAGTTACAGGCAGAATTAAACATTTTATTTCTGCTTTTGGAGAACACGTAATAAGTGAGGAAGTTGATTATGCTTTATTAAAAGCAGCAAGGGAAGAAAATATAAATATCACAGAGTTTACTGTTGCACCTTATATATCTGATAATAGCGACACCAAAAGTTATCATGAATGGTTTATAGAATTTGAAAACGTTCCTGATAATATAAAATCATTTACCGATAAAATTGATGCCAATCTCAGGGAAAAGAATGTGTACTACGATGATCTGGTAGGGGGTAATATTCTGGGTAAACTTCATATTAATATAATAAGGAAGAATGGTTTTATAGATTATATGAAATCGATAGGCAAGCTTGGTGGGCAAAATAAAGTTCCAAGATTAAGCAACGACAGAAGTATTGCAGATGCCATGTTACCTTACATAATTCAATAGTTAGTACATTATAATTATATTGCGCCACTTATGTCTATTCAAACTCAATTAAAATATAATCCGATTACAACGGAAGGATCATCAGGAACCGTGAAAAGAATTGCAATTTTTGGTTCTACAGGATCAATAGGAACTCAGTCCCTGGAGGTAATCGCTGCTCACTTAGATAAGTTTTCAGTAGAGATATTGACTGCTCACACTAACCATGAATTATTAATTGCTCAGGCTTTAGCTTTTCGTCCAAAGTATGTAGTTATTACCGATGAAAAAAAATATGTACTAATTAAAGAAGCATTGTCTGGAACTAATACTAAAGTACTGGCTGGAGAACAAGGATTAATTGATGCAGCTTCTTATAGTGGGTATGATATTATGCTTGCTGCGATTGTCGGCTATGCTGGTTTAAAACCTACCCTTAAAGCTATTGAATCGGGAAAGACAATTGCACTTGCTAATAAAGAAACACTGGTTGTTGCTGGTGATATTATTATGCAGAAGGCAAAAGACTATAAGGTTAAGATTATTCCGGTAGATAGCGAACATTCCGCAATATTTCAATGTCTTGTAGGTGAGGAATCTAATCCAATTGAAAAGATTATACTAACTGCAAGTGGTGGTCCTTTCTTAGGTAGAAAACCTAACTTCCTGGTGAATGTAAAGAGAGATCATGCTTTGCAACATCCTAACTGGACAATGGGTGCAAAGATTACCATCGACTCTGCAACACTGATGAACAAAGGCCTTGAAATGATTGAAGCTAAATGGTTGTTCGATTTAGAACCAGAACAAATTCAGGTAGTAATACACCCGCAAAGTATTATACATAGTATGGTGCAATTTCAAGATGGAAGTATAAAGGCGCAGATGGGATTACCCGATATGAAACTTCCTATCCACTATGCTTTTACTTATCCTAAAAGAGTTACTACTAATTTTCCAAGGTACGATTTTAAGAAGCCTAATACTTTGACATTTGAAGAACCTGATGTGAAAACATTTAGAAATCTTACACTTGCAAAAGAAGCTTTAAATAAAGGAGGCAACATGCCTTGTATATTAAATGCTGCAAACGAAATTGCCGTATTCGCTTTTCTGAAAAACAGAGTTGGGTTTTTAGATATTACAGAAATGGTGGAACGCACAATGGAGAAAGTTCCATTTATAGAACATCCTACCTTAGACGAATATTATTACAGCGATGGTGAAGCAAGAGTATTTGCTGCTTCATTAATAGAAATGTAATTTCAACAACATATATAAAACAACAATAGCAGAATATTTTTATTATTTATGACAACATTATTATCAATTCAATGGGGCGCTGTAGGAATTAAAACGCTTCAGTTTATTCTATCTTTTTCAATCCTTGTAGTCCTGCACGAATTAGGTCATTATCTTCCTGCAAGATGGTTCAAGTGTAGAGTAGAGAAATTCTATTTATTCTTCAATCCATATTTCAGTTTATATAAAAAACAAATTAAAGATACCGAATGGGGTATAGGCTGGATTCCTTTTGGTGGGTATGTAAAAATAGCGGGGATGATAGATGAAAGCATGGATAAAGAACAATTAAAACAACCAGCACAACCTTGGGAGTTTCGTTCAAAACCAGCCTGGCAAAGATTGATTATCATGGTAGGAGGAGTAGTGGTAAATATCCTTCTGGCAATTGTTATTTTTATTGGAATAACCTATGTATGGGGCGATGAACATCTTCCTCCTCAAAATGCTAAGTATGGTTTGTATGCCGATACATTAGCACAGAAAGTAGGTATTCAATCAGGTGATATTATTACTGCTGTGAATGATAAACCACTGGAAGATATTAGTCGTGTAACAGCCGAGATAGTAATTAATGATGCTCAGAAACTTACTATACTTCGCAATGGAGCTACTATCACTTTGCCTATCAGTAAAGATGTGGTAGAACAACTTAAGGAAAATAGATTGGGAGGATTTGTAACTATTCAGATTCCTACTATTATCGACTCGGTGTTAAGTTCCGCTGTATTCGCAAATAATACTGTTTTGCTTAAAGGAGATCATGTGATAATGTTTGATAATAAACCGTGTCCATATTTTCATGAATTCAAGAAAATGATTGACTCTGTTGATGGTAATTTTGTTTCTCTTAAGGTGCTTAGAAATGCAGATACATTAAGTGTAAGATGTTTTGTGAAAGATGGTAAAATTGGGTTCTCTCCTAAACCTCCATCTAAACAATTTGTTACTGTAATCAAGAAATATTCTTTCTTTCAATCTGTTCCTGTTGGCTTCGGACGTTGTTTTGAAACACTGGACAACTATGTAGCAGGGGTTAAGAAGATTTTTACCGGTAAGGAGAAAGCGAAGAACAGTTTAGGAAGCCTTATCAGCATTGGTAATGCATACTCAGGTGTTTGGGACTGGCAGAGCTTCTGGAGTCTTACAGGTATTTTCTCTATCATACTGGCGTTTATGAATATACTTCCAATTCCTGCTCTGGATGGTGGTCATGCCTTATTTACTATCATAGAAATCATTACACGCCGTAAACCAAGTGAAAAGTTTATGGAAATTGCACAAACTGTTGGTATGATTTTATTGATGGGATTAATGGTGTATGCTCTCGGACTTGATTTCTGGAGATTATTCAAATAGTATTCACTCAATAAAGCTAGTAATAAACTAAACTAAATTGAAACACCTTTCTTCTATAAATAAGTATTTCTGGAAGTATAGAGTCAGGCTTTTGCTTGGTGTTGTATTTATTATAGTATCCAATTATTTCAGGATATTAAGTCCACAGGTTTCTGGATATATCATTAATAAAGTAGAACAGCATTTATCAAATTCTACTGTCAGTAACATAGCTAATAAGAACTATAACGTTGCTGTAATAAGCTTTATAAATGCTATAGAACATCACCAGTTTACTTTTAGTGATATTGTTATCATCTGCGGGATTACATTATTAATTCTGGCATTAATAGGGGGTATCTTTATGTTTCTTATGCGACAGACTATTATAGTAATGAGTCGACATATAGAGTATGATCAGAAGAATGAAGTGTATGAGCATTATCAGAAGCTGGATATGCACTTTTATAAGACGCATAATACAGGCGATCTGATGAACCGTATTACCGAAGATGTGAGTAGAGTAAGAATGTATACTGGTCCTGCAGTTATGTACTTGATTAACCTTGTTGCAGCAATTGGTTTTAGTGTATATTTTATGATACAGGAAAACTGGAGACTTACATTATTTGTTTTATCTCCACTTCCTATTCTTGCTTTTACAATCTACTACGTTAATACACTAATTAATAAAAAGAGCGAACGAATTCAGTCACAACTTTCGGGGCTTACTACTACTGCTCAGGAATCTTATTCCGGTATCAGAGTTATTAAATCTTTTGTTCAGGAGAAGGCTACTAAAGCGTTCTTTGATAATAATAGCGAAGAGTATAAAAATAGTGCTATTGGTCTTGCAAAAGTGGAGTCTATCTATTTTCCTTCAATGGGCTTGTTGATTGGGTTAAGTACGCTTATTACGATTGCTGTTGGTGGATGGTACTATGTACATAATCTATACAATGTAAGTGCAGGTACTATTGCAGAGTTTGTATTGTATATCAACTTTATTACCTTCCCTGTAAGTGCTATAGGCTGGACGGCCATTATGGTGCAAAGAGCAATTGTTTCTCAGAAAAGATTGAATGAATTTCTGGATACGAAACCAACTATTAATGATGATTCATTAGAAACTATTCATACTGATATTAAGGGTAATGATATAACAGTTGAACACCTTAGTTATACTTATCAGAACACTGGTATCAAGGCTTTGAATGATGTAAGTTTTCACATAAAGAATGGCGAAAGAGTATTGTTGTTTGGTAAAACAGGAAGTGGCAAATCAACCTTTGCACAATTGCTTTTAAGGTTTTACAATGCTACTGAAGGACATATATACATTGGTGATACGGAGGTAAATAAAATACCAGTTCATCAATTAAGACAGAGCATTGGTTTTGTTCCGCAGGATAACTTTCTTTTCAGTGATACTATTACCAATAATATAGGCTTTGGGCTGGATGTAGCTGCAGATGCTGACACCGTTCAAAATGCTGCTATCATGGCTGGCGTTCACAAAGATATATTGGGTACAAAAGAACAATATAACACCATGGTGGGCGAAAGAGGAGTAACCCTTAGTGGTGGACAGAAACAAAGAATATCTATTGCCAGAGCACTTATAAAACATCCCGATATTGTAATCCTTGACGATTGTTTAAGCGCTGTAGATGCTAAGACAGAACAAGAGATTGTTGGTAATCTGGATCGTTTTCTTGCTGGGAAAACCGCTATCATTATAACCCATAGAATATTTACCCATCTTAAGTTTGATAAAGTTATTATTCTGGAGGATGGTAGTATTAAAGAAATAGGCACACCAGAAGCCTTGCTGGAAAGAGATAATTATTATTCTCAGATGTACCATCTTCAAATGATGAAGAATTAAGAGAACTTATTGCCATTTTGTTTGTTGTTAGTAGTTATTAAACAACACAATTATGCAGGTACTTCGCAGCGAACAATTTTTACCAGTTTCTATAGATTATGCCTGGGAGTTCTTCTCCAATCCAGCAAATCTGAATGCCATTACGCCCGATGATATGGTCTTTAATATCACCTCTACTTTACCCGAAACTATGTATGAGGGTTTATTTATTACATACAAATTAGCGCCTGTTTTAAATATTCCTATAGAATGGGTAACCGAGATTACCCATATTAAAGATAAAGTATTCTTTGTAGATGAACAACGCAAAGGACCCTATAATATATGGCACCACGAGCATCATTTTAAAGCAGTGGAGGGTGGTGTATTAATGACTGATATTCTTCATTATGACATTGGTAAAAGTATATTCGGAACTATTGCTGGTAAACTGTTTGTAGATAAAAAGGTGAGGGGTATATTCGATTACAGATTTAAAAAACTGAACATCCTTTTTCCGAACAATACTAAATAATAATCCATGAAAAATATACTGATAGTAGGTGCCAGTAAAGGCATTGGATTGGCAACAGCAAAGCTGATGAAAGATAGCTATAATCTATATACTATTTCCAGAACCTCAAGTGTTGAGTTGGATTCATTAAACTCAACACATACTGTATGTAATGTGGTAACTGATTCTTTAGATAGCTTACAATTACCCGATGAACTGCACGGGGTAGTTTACTGTCCAGGTTCTATTAATCTTAAGCCTTTTAATAGATTAACGGACGAAGATTATCTGAATGATTTTCAGCAAAACCTTATAGGAGCAGCAAGATTATTACGTGTTTGTTTACCTGCATTAAAGCGAGCTAATGGGGCAGGGGTAGTACTTTACAGCACCGTTGCAGCAAAGGTTGGAATGCCTTTCCATGCCTCTGTTTCCGCCTCTAAAGCAGCTGTAGAAGGCTTTGCTAAAAGTATTGCAGCAGAATGGGCTTCCAGTGCAATCAGGGTAAATGTTATAGCTCCATCTTTAACCGATACACCTCTTGCAGCAGCTTTACTAAATACACCAGATAAGAAAGAATCAGCGGCTAAAAGACATCCTTTACAAAGAATAGGTTCAGCTGAGGAGATGGCTTCTCTAACAGAATTCTTATTATCAGATAAGAGTAGTTTTATTACCGGACAAGTTATTGTAGCCGATGGGGGAATGAGTGCGTTGAAAGTATAATTGTTCAATTGTTAAATGGACTGATTGTTTTAACCATCATATCATCACATTATCCAATTATCACATTACCTAAGCACCATCTGCCTATCAGAATCCAGCTTTAGTAATATAAATATCAGTATAGTAAAGGTTAGCAGTGAAGAACCTCCATAACTTATTAGTGGCAGTGGAATACCGATTATTGGGAACAGTCCTATTGTCATACATACATTCACTGTAATATGAAAGAATATAATACTGGCCACACTATAAGCATATACTCTACTAAAGGCTGATCTTTGTCGTTCTGCTATAAATACTATCCTCATTAAGATAGTTAGATATAGTAAAAGAAACATGGTACAACCTATAAATCCAAAGGCTTCGCCTAAAGAAGTGAAAATGAAATCGGTATGTTGTTCGGGTACATATTTCCCTCTTGTCTGAGTACCTTTCAAAAACCCTCTTCCCACTAAGCCTCCAGAACCTATAGCA
>CAIVPM010000288.1 GCA_903907815.1 uncultured Chitinophagaceae bacterium
CTGGATGATATTGTTGATTTATCTTATGCTGCAGATATTACACAATATAACGAGCACGCTATTTCAACTGCATTACAGGGGAAACAAATATTGGAATGCATAAGATTACTTCCAATTGGATATAGAGCAGTTTTCAACTTATTTGCACTGGAAGGATATAGCCATAAAGAAATTGCAAATATGTTGAACATTGGCGAAAGCACTAGCAGAAGCCAATATACAAGAGCTAAAACAATGCTGGAAAGCATATTGATAGATAAGGGCATTGTAGAGCCTGCAGGAAAAGCGAAATCTGCTTAGAAGTTTGTTGGTTATTTATTTTAAATAGCACTTCTTCTAATTTAAAACAAAGATGAATTGAATTTTACGGAACTAAATGATTATTAACAACAACAAGGAGTTTGAATTAGAAGACTTCCTGAATGAAGAACTGGAGTACAGTAAAATGACTCCATCTTCTGCAGTTTGGGATCGAATCAGCAAAGAGGTAAAGCCACATTACCGCTGGGCTCTTTGGGTATTAACGCTGTTGATGCTATTTGTTCCTTATTCATTAGTAATGTATTATCTGCCAACTAAACAAGGAGCTTCTTTAGCTAGTAATAATTCTTCCAATCAAACCATCTTAAATTTCAGAGATAACAATAAGTCACTTACAAAAGCAACAAACGCTTCAAAAGCTGTTGGTAAGAGCAACGGTTCTGTTATAGAAACTACTTCAAGTTCAATAGTAAATGAGGGGCATAGCGCTGAAGAAGATATTTCTGTAACGTCTATAACTGAATTTGCGGATAATAAAACTAAGTCAGAGGCTGATGCATTACAAACTGTCTCATTAGCCCCCTTGAAGTTGTCAGATATGGTAAATGCTCATTTGAATCTTATTCAACCTAAAAAAACAGCACTCAAAAACAGTCAGACTACTTTATTGCCAACTAAAGTAAAGACTGCTTCTAAATTTTCTGTAGAAGTTTATGCAACTCCTTCTGTCAGCTATCGTAATCTTAAGGATGATAAATCAAGACTACAGTATTATCGCGATATTTATAGAAACAATCCTTTTACCGACAATATAGCAGCTAAAAATGTAAATACTGTATTGAATCAGAAAGCAGGCTTTGGAAAAGAAATTGGTATAGGTACAAGATATTCATTGAATAGTAGATGGAAGCTGAAAGCTGGGTTGCAGTTTAATGTTCAACAATATTCTACCGAAGCATTTCAAACTACAGGAACGGCCAATTATGCATTTGTAAAGAACAATGCTTTGGATTCTGTTTCTACAAAAGCTTTATATGCTACAGATGGTACTAATAAAGTTGATTTAAACAACACAATGTATCAATTATCTATTCCTATAGGCATTCAATGGGATGCAATTAAGAAAAAGAAATTTAGTCTGGGAATAGGGGCTTCTATTCAACCAACTTATTTGTTGCAGGATGATACTTATGTGGTTTCTACTGATTATAAATACTTTAGTAAAGGCAGTAATTTTTCCAAAACCTGGAATATAAATTCTGCTGTTGATCTGTCTTTTAACTATTCTAATAAAGATTTTATCTGGTACTTTGCACCTCAGTTCAGGTATCAGCTGGGTACTACTTATCAGGATATATATTCTATAAAGGAACATCGTTGGGATCTTGGATTGAAGATTGGTGTAGTTAAAACTTTTTAAGTTCCTTTGAATCGTATGAACAGATTTATCTTTTACTGCCTGCTGATTTTTATTATGGGATTTTATTCCTGTAAATCAAACAATTCACCTGCTGCTATTGCTTCTACAGTGGATACTGTTAAGTTCCTTCCTATTAACGATTTTATACTGAGCGATATTAAAGATGTAAAAAACATTCCTTACTTCATCTATAAAATCAGAACGGTAAATAAAAAGAAAGATTCTACTACTTTTCCAACTGCTGACTTCGAAAAATTTGCAGCCCCTTTTTTGCAATACGATATAAATAAACAACCGCTTAAAGGGCAGTTTAAAGAAACAACTTTTCACGACAATACTACCAAGAGTAATACCTTTATTTATACCCCAATAAATGCTGATATAGCTGTCAGAAATATTACAGTGCTATTAGATGAGGCAACTGATAAACCTAAAAATATATTTATTCAGATTAATAAGCAGCTTAATGATACTACAGTTATTGAGCGACTTCAATGGAAACCCCGTAAGAGTTTTAGAATTACTAAAATCTCTCAGGCTAAAAACTTCAATGAAGAAGAATCCAATTATGTAAGCTGGAATGATGTAATCAATTAGTATGAATGCAGAACAGTTTCAACAGCTTTCGCATACAATTCCCCTACAACCAGGTATCTACAAGTACTTCGATTCCTCCAATGAACTGATATATGTAGGTAAGGCCAAGAGCCTTCGTAAAAGAATTGCTTCTTATTTTTCTAAAACTTTTGTTGGGCAGAAAACGCATGAACTGGTTAAAAGAATTAACCATATTGAGTTCACAATTGTAGATAATGAACATGATGCTTTTCTACTGGAAAATGCGCTTATAAAAGAATATCAGCCTAAGTATAACATCAATCTTAAAGATGATAAAAGTTACCCTTATATAGTACTTAAAAGGGAACCCTTTCCACGGGTTTTTATTACCCGTAAAAAAATGGTGAAAGATGGCTCCGAATATATTGGCCCTTTTACCAATGCGCTGATGATTAGGGAACTTCTGATTTTTATAAAACAGATGGTTCCTTTACGAACCTGTAAGCTTGCATTGACCGATAATAATATTAATAAAGGAAAGTTTAAAGTTTGTCTGGAATATCATCTGGGTAATTGTAAAGGTCCTTGCGAAGGATTGCAGGATAAAGCAGATTATCAAGATGGCATTCAACGTATTCGTGATATAGTAAAAGGAAATCTTGGTGCTATTATTCATCAGTTTAAAGGTGAAATGTTGGAATATGCTTCCAACTTACAGTTTGAGAAGGCCGAGATGATAAAGAAAAAGATAGAGGCTTTGCAAAACTATCAGTCTAAATCAGTAGTTATCAGTAATCATCTTTCAAGCCTCGATGTATTCTCTATTTTAAAAGAAGACAATATTGCTTACATCAACTACTTAATGGTACAGAATGGTACTATCATCCAAACGCATACTATTAAAGTAGAAACGAAGATTGAAGAAGAGGAAGAAGAGGTGTTATGTCAGACCATATTTCATTTAAGAGATATGTTCAACAGTACTTCTACCGAATTGCTGCTTCCTTATATGATCGACTATCCCGATGAGCAGATTAAAATCACCATTCCTAAAACAGGGGATAAGAAGAAGCTGCTGGACTTGTCTCTAAAGAATGTAAACTATTATAAAGATGAAATAAAAAAGAAAAAGATACTTCGTCTGGAAGGTAAGTCTGATATGGAGAAACTAAAAGTGCTCTATGATCTAAAAGAAAACTTACAATTGTCCGAAGTGCCGCGACATATTGAATGTTTCGATAACTCTAACTTTCAGGGTAGCTATCCTGTTTCGGCAATGGTCTGCTTTAAAGAAGGAGAACCGAGCAAAAAAGATTACCGCCACTTTAATGTAAAGACCGTAGAGGGCATCAACGACTTTGCAACCATGAAAGAGGCTGTATACAGAAGATACAAGCGTTTAAAAGAAGAAGAGCAACCCTTACCTCAACTTATAATCATCGATGGAGGAAAAGGACAGTTAGGTTCTGCCGTAGAAGCCTTGAACGAACTGGGTATGATGGGCCTGATGAACATTGTAGGTCTTGCAAAGAACGAAGAAGAAATATTTTTTCCTGGCGATTCTCAGTCGGTGAAACTTGGGTACGATAGCGATGGGTTAAAATTCATCAGAAGAGTACGAGATGAGGTACACCGCTTTGGTATTACATTCCATAGAAATCAACGTTCTAAAGGCACTTTTAAAAATGAACTGGAAGATATAAAAGGAATAGGAGAGAACACTGCTGTTGAACTATTTAAAATATTCAAGTCTGTTAAGAATATTAAAGAACAGTCCTTGGAAGAGTTAACTAAAATAGTAGGAAAGAGTAAGGCTAAAATTGTATTCGATCATTATCACTCGGGTCTATAAAAAAGGAAAGGGCCAGGATAAAAATCCAGCCCCGTCTTTAAAATCCAATATCCTATGAAAAACCGTTGCAAATATAAGGAACGTTTTTGCATTGCCAAATAAATGTTGCTGTTTTTTCAAAATATTTTTTAAATAATTGGTCGGTAGAAGGGAGTTTTAATATCGTGGTAGAACAGAAACGTCCATTTTTTAGCATTCTCCTCCCACCATTTATTCCTCAATTCCATACTTTTTCTTCCATTATAGTCATATTTAGCTACAAACTTGCTCTTCATCTGTTGTAATTGTGGTGCCTCATCTCCTCCAAAAAAGAGTATTTCATTATCATCCTCTATCCAAAACACTTGATGAAAGGGACAATGAGCCCCTGTTAGCTGGTATTTTATGTACCTATCTATTATGCCTTCGTCATCATTTAACCATACCGTATTTAAATTATCTTCAATTACCGATATTTCTTCCGTCATATAGGATGGGAATCCCGTTTCTAAAGCATACTCATATTCTCTTTGTTGAACATAATAAATGGCATTAGGAAATGCCGGGCTATAAGTGCCGTATTTATCCTTCATCGCAATCCCTCCAGAATGGTCTTTATGTAAGTGGCTCATCAATACTTTAGTAACATCCTCAGGGTTAATTCCGTGCTCTGAAAGATGTTGATGAAGCTGTAATTTTCCATTCGTATAAAAACCAAGTCCGGCATCTATTAAAATAATATCCTTACTGGTAATAATCAGAAATGGTTGTATCTCTACCAGTAAACTCCCAATAGTTCTATTATTTAGTTCATCTGTATCCGTATCAAACGGGACAAATATTTTTGTCTTATCTACCGTGAAACTGCCTTCTGATAATGGAATTATTCTCATTTAATAATTATGAATTAATAATTATGAATTAGAAAAGATCATTGTATAATGTATTTTCTATTGACATATAATGGACACCTTTACTACTCCTGCGGTTATTAAATCTATCTTTATAGCCGCGGCTTTACTCAAGTCAATAATTCTTCCTGCCACAAAAGGCCCACGATCATTTATGCGAACAATAACTGTTTTATTGTTGGTTAAGTTGGTCACCTTTACAATGGTTCCAAATGGCAATGTTTTATGCGCAGCGGTTAGTTTATCCTGATCAAAAATTTCTCCATTCGCTGTCTTACGACCATCAAACTTATCGGCATAATAAGATGCTTGTCCAGTTTGCTTACAATTATGATCGGCCGATTTGGAGGGAACCAACTTGTGATGGCAGGATGCCAGCAGGATTATTCCAACCAGTATCAGGCATTTTAATGAAGTTATTTGCTTGCTCATTTGTGCTGCAAATCTATTGCGAATAGAGAATTAAAAATTAAGAATTAAAAATGAAAGCAAATACAAAAACTAAAGACTAAAAAAAGAAAAAATAAATGAATACAAATACAGAGAGCATTGCAGCGAATGAGCTAATTTGAAAACTGTTAAATGTGTTAACACATATTTTCACTTCTTTGGTGTAGAGGTTTTGTTCTTTAGGATGGAAGACTGATTATATGCGTTGATTTACTTTTTAAGCAAGGTGATTGATGCATTTTCGGAGGTGGAAGACCAAAGGGAGCAGGTGGAAGACCAAAGCACCTCGTTGCGCACTTACTTATTCAATGTGGAAGACCAAAGCACCTCGCTGCGCACTGAATTATCCAATGTGGAAGACCAAAGGGGGCAAGTGGAAGACCAAAGCACCTCGCTGCGCACTGGATTATCCAATGTGGAAGACCAAAGGGGGCAAGTGGA
>CAIVPM010000289.1 GCA_903907815.1 uncultured Chitinophagaceae bacterium
CATTGTATAAATTATTGTACGAATCTTAAACGTTAAAACTTAATATTAATTGTGGGCGGACATTAAAATATAATTGGTATAACTTGGACTTTATTATTATAAAAAACATGCTTGTTTTGATACTAAAACAAGCATGTTACTATGAAATAATATGTATAAATTATTCCCTTTTATCCTATAACCACAGCAGATAATGCTGGTAAATGAATATATAATTTATACTGTTCAGTTTCTTTATCAATTAATTCTGCAACAATGTTTGGATTATATACATCTCCTGTCCCCCAGAACTCTTTATTATCACTGTTAAATTTCTCTATCCATTCAGACTTTCCATAAACATATACTTCCCAGTTGTTACGAACCAAAGGCGTAAAGTTGAGCAGAATAATTAAATCGTTTTTAGGGTCTTTTCCTTTTCTTTTATATACTGCAACAGATTCATTTCTATGTTCCAGATCTACCCATTCAAAACCATCTGGAGAGAATTGATGCTCATACATAGCAGGTTCGTTTCTGTACAATTCATTAAGTTTCTTAACACAGAATTTCATACCGCCATGACTTACTAAATCCAGTAACTCCCATTGCAATTCACTTTTATAATTCCACTCGTTTGTTGCACCAAATTCATTGCCCATAAATAAAAGTTTACCACCCGGATGGGTAAACATATAGGAGTATAATAAACGAAGGTTGGCAAACTTTTGCCAGTCATCTCCTGGCATTTTATACAACATTGGGCTCTTGCCATGTACTACCTCATCGTGACTTAAAGGAAGCATGAAGTTCTCATCATAAAAATACATCATACTAAAGGAAAACTTGTTCTGATGAAACTTTCTATAGATAGGATCCATTTTAAAGAAATCCAGTGTGTCGTGCATCCATCCCATCATCCATTTCATGCCAAATCCAAGGCCTCCCTGGAAGGTAGGTTTACTAATGCCTGGCCAGTCAGTTGCTTCTTCAGCAATAGTTTGAATGTCGTGAAAATCGCGAAACAAAGTTTCATTAAGGTCTTTAATAAACGCTATAGCTTCAATGTTGCCGTTACCACCAAATTCATTTGGTTCCCACTGTCCTGTATTTCTACTGTAATCCAGTCTAAGCATAGAACTTACAGCATCTACTCTTAATCCATCAATATGAAATTGATCCATCCAGAAGCGGGCACTACTAATTAAAAAGCTTTTTACTTCCCCTCTTTTATAGTTAAATATATAGCTGTTCCAATCGGGATGATAGCCTTTTCGCATATCGGCATATTCGTAGGTATGGGTGCCATCAAACATAAATAAACCATGCATGTCGTAAGGGAAGTGGGAGGGTACCCAATCCAGTAAAACACCTATCCCTGCAGCATGAAAACGTTCTATTAAATAAGCGAAATCCTGTGGCTCTCCAAAGCGACTGGTGGGTGCAAAGAATCCTGTTCCCTGATAACCCCAGCTACCATCAAATGGATGTTCCATTACAGGCATAAATTCAACGTGTGTAAAGCCCATATCTTTTACATAGGGTACCAGTTTATCAGCTATCTCACCATAAGAATTATACGTTTCTTCATCATTCTTATCTGGGCGCATCCAGCTGGCAAGATGCACTTCGTAAACGGAATAAGGGGCATCTAATGCATTGTGTTTCGCTCTTACTTTCATCCAGTTTTCATCCTTCCATTTATAGTCGGTAGGCCAAATTATAGAGGCAGTAAAAGGTCTCTTTTCCCAGTAGTGCGCAAAAGGGTCTCCTTTGTCTACTTCAATGCCCTGAAATCCTTTGATGTGATATTTGTAAGCTTCTCCTTTACCGATATTAGGGATAAATCCTTCCCAGATACCCGAACTGTCTAAACGCACTTTAAGATGGTGTGATTGTGTATCCCATTTATTAAAATACCCTATTACACTTACGGCAGTTGCATTGGGTGCCCATACTGCAAAATATGTTCCTGGAGTATTCAGTACTACTAATTCTTTGTTGCCAAATATTTTGTATAATGAATAATGAGTTCCTTGCTGAAAATTCTGAATATCATCTTCTGTGAAAATGGAATAATTCCAAACCGGTTGAGCTGAATCAACAAAATGAATGTCTTCGTATTTTACTGTATCCATAAGTGAA
>CAIVPM010000290.1 GCA_903907815.1 uncultured Chitinophagaceae bacterium
TGACCGTTAATATTCTGGTAAAGAATATTATGGTAACTGGTCGTATAATTGACCGTTTTGGAAAGCTTATTCCTAATGTCAATGTAAGCGGTCTATCGGGTACAAATAAGTTAAGTGGTGTTTTTAGCGGAAATTATTCTTTCCCTTGTTTAACTCCTAAAGATAATTTTAATATAAAATTTCAAAAAACAAATATTAATAAAACCAATGGTATAAGTTCCTTAGATCTTGCTATGATACAAAGTGATATACTAGGTAAAGCAGTTTTTAAAAGCCCTTACCAAATAATTGCAGGAGATGTAAATGGTGATCATAAATTGTCAGCGCTAGACATCGTTTATATTAAACGCTTGATTTTGAATATTGACAATACATTTCCAGGAGGTAATTCGATGGTATTTGTAGATAGTTCCTATGTATTTCCAGATAGCAGTAATCCTTTCCCTTATAAAGATAGTATAAGTTATATAGGACTTTCTATTAATAAAAAAAATCAAACAATGATTGCTTGTATTTTGGGTGATGTAAGTGGTGATTATAATACTAGTATCGCAAGACCTTTAATTGATAATATTAATACGGTTGAGTTGAGTTATGAACCAATTAATACTACAAATGAATCTTTTATAAGAATACCAATAAAGGTTAAAAATTTCAAAGAGCTGTTAACTATGCAATTTACTATTGGGTTCAATTCTAGTAAGTTGAAATGGAAGGCGTTGGAAAATAATCATTTGGGTATAGAAATGGGCACTAATCATGCCGATGAAGGCAAACTTACTTTCTTATGGTTAGATCCTCAGAATACTATAAGGTCATTGGATGATGGAAGTATATTAATGGAACTGGTGTTTGAAAAAATAGGTAATTGCACAAATCAACAATTGGATTTGAACAGTTCTTTAACCACTGTAGAAGCTTTTGATAAGGAGTATCAAAAAATAGGAATTATTATGAAGTCTTCATTAATTAATACCATTGAAAATGAAAAAGATACATGGGCAGTTTCTCCAAATCCAACAAAAGATGGTGTTATAAAGGTGCAGATAAACTTGAAAGATAAAAAGGTAGTAGTATTTAGATTGTTAGACAATACAGGTAGATTGCTTTTGACTAAGCAAGTGGAGGGAATGAAAGGAAGTAATCATTTTACTTTGAGAGAAGGAAATATTGCTAGTGGAACTTATTATTTGCAGGCAGTTGGAGTGGAAGGGATACATCAATTAATAATTAATAATTGATAATTATTAATTGAATACAAATACAAAAGGCACTGCTCTGTAAAGGGTGGTGTCTTTTTTGATTTTAAACGGTTGAAACCGTTGGGGAGAAAATGATAATTTGTATTCCCACGACTAAAGTCGTGGGCTGCTTATAGGATTCCATGTATGGCGTGTCTAGCAAAACGTGCTTGTATTTTGTATTGCAAAACCGATAGAAGGGAAAATCCTTTTGATGCGCCTTACAGGTTACTTACAATAAGGACTGATACTGGCGCAGCAAAAGATTGGAATGATAGCGGGGGCCAAAGGCCTGCCCAAATTTAATTGATAATGGAAAATTGATAATTGATAATGAATACAGGAGCCAATTAAGAATTGTACGTGAGGAATTATTGTTTAATTTCATTAGAACTGAAGGGCTTTTTGCTTTACATTCTAATTATTTGAAGGTACTTATTGTCATATAATTTCGATATTATGATTTAATTATAGGGAGCAAATAAGGTATCTATTACTTTTGCCGGAATTAACAGAAAATAATGCTGAATACTATACAAGAAGGAATTGAGGACATTAGAAAGGGGAAACTTTTGATAGTGGTGGATGACGAAGACCGCGAGAATGAAGGCGACTTTATAACTGCTGCCCGCAATGTGACGCCGGAAGTAATAAACTTTATGAGTAGAGAAGGGCGTGGATTAATATGCGCTCCTATTACGGAACAAAGGGCGAATGAACTGCAACTGGAGCAGATGGTGAACAATAATACCGCGCTGCATGACACTCCTTTTACGGTAAGTATAGATTTGCTGGGACATGGTTGTACAACGGGTATCAGTACCCACGACCGTGCAAAAACGATACTGTCACTAATAGATCCGGAGACTACTCCTGCTGATCTGGGAAGACCTGGACATATATTTCCATTGCGTGCAAAAGACGGCGGTGTACTAAGAAGAACTGGTCATACCGAAGCTACTGTAGACCTTGCAAGACTGGCTGGATTTGAACCTGCTGGTGTGCTGATAGAAATAATGAATCCGGATGGTACTATGGCTCGTTTGCCAGAGCTTTTAGAGATTGCTAAAAGGTTTGATTTAAAGATAATCTCCATTAAAGACCTGATAGAATATCGCTTAAAAGAGGACTCTTTAATAGAAGAAGTTACTCGTGTAGACATGCCAACAGCATTTGGGCATTTTACTCTTGTAGCGTTTAGAGAAAAGGTATCGGGGGGAGAACATCTTGCCTTGGTAAAAGGCAGCTGGAACGAAGATGAAGCAGTGCTTACCCGAGTACACAGCAGTTGTTTTACAGGCGATATACTGGGCAGTCTGCGTTGCGATTGTGGCGATCAGTTGCATCATGCTATGCAGATGATTGAAAAAGAAGGAAAGGGACTAATACTCTACATGAATCAGGAAGGTAGAGGGATTGGTTTAATTAATAAACTAAAGGCTTACAAGCTTCAGGAAGAAGGGATGGATACGGTGGAAGCGAACCTACATCTGGGCTTTAAAATGGATGAAAGGGATTATGGGGTTGGTGCACAAATGCTACGTTATCTTGGCGCTACCAAGCTTAAACTAATGAGTAATAATCCTCGTAAAAGAGCTGCTTTAAAAGGGTATGGTATTGAGATAGTAGATATAGTGCCCATTGAAATTATCCCTAATCAACATAACTTAAGTTATCTTACTACCAAGCGAGATAAAATGGGACAGGAGATTCTGAGTAAAAAGTAAGGAAGCTTTAAGTAGTAAGTTATAAGTGTTAAGTTGTAAGTTGTAAGTTGTAAGTTATAAGTAGTAAGTTATAAGTAGTAAGTAGTAAGTTATAAGTGTTAAGTTATAAGTTGTAGGTGTTAAGTTGTAGGTGTTAAGTTGTAGGTGTTAAGTTATAGGTGATACGATGGGGGGTATAAATTTAATTTTTGGGGAGTTGTGCCAGATACAAATACAGTTAGCTACAAAGTTTATACAGCTATTTTTTAAACCCAGAATTTGCAGGTATTTATCTTTGTCTTTCATTCTTAGTTTATAATTCTTAATTCATAATTATCATGATAGATTACATTATTCTTGGACAAGGTATTTGTGGTTCGTGGATGGGATACTACCTGTTGAAAGAAGGTAAAACTATTATGGTAATTGACAATGAAGCTCCCTTTACAGCTTCGCGTATTGCGAGTGGCGTGATAAACCCTGTAACTGGAAGACGTGTAGTAAAAACATGGATGATAGATGAGATAATGAACTATGCTGCAGAGGCATATAAAGAGTTTCAGGAAGCGCATCACACAAGGATTATCAGTGAGACTAACATTCTGAGTTTTCATGCTACACAGCAAATGAAGGATGCTCATGATACCCGCTTACCCAATCAACTTGACTTTTTGCATATACCAGAAAATGAATCGCAATGGGAGGCCTATTTTAATTACCGTTTTGGTATTACTGAAGTATCTCCTGCCTGGCTGGTAGACATGCCTTCTTTTGTAGTACATGCGAGGGAAACTTTCGTTAAAAACAATTGTTATTTAAAAACTGATTTTAAATGGGAGGATTGCACAGTAACCAATGACTATGTTGAGTATAAAGGAATAAAAGCCTCAAAAATAATCTGTTGTGATGGTGCCGCTGGTGCAGAAGACAATCCTTACTTTACACTACTCCCCTATGCTAAAAATAAAGGGGAAGTATTAATACTATCGATACCCGATTTACCACGCAATCATATATACAAACAAAACATTACTATTACTCCATGGAAAGAAGATTTGTTCTGGGTAGGATCGTCTTATGAATGGAATTTTTCGGATGATAAGCCTTCTGCAACCTTCCGTATTAAAACGGAGCTACAACTACAACAATGGCTGAAACTGCGCTATTCTGTAAGGGAACATATCAGTGCATTGAGACCTGCTAATCTGGAACGCAGACCTTTTGCTGGTATACATCCTCATCATCCTACTGTGGCTATATTAAACGGCATGGGCACCAAGGGTTGTTCCCTCTCCCCTTTCTTTGCAAATCAGTTAACACAGCACCTTGTGCATGGTACTCCTATTACGCCCGAAGCTGATGTAAACAGGTTTACCAAAGTCCTGGCCAGAGGCTAAGCTCATTAATCTTATTCAGGCAATCCTTGCATAAGCAATCTTTATAAGTAGCCGCTATATGCTTTTTAGCTTCATCGGTAAGTTTGATAGAATAACATTCACAGTTTATAATATCGGCAGCATTGCAATGGAATGTTTTGTTGCAAACAGGGCAAGACTTATCGCTTGATTTTCCCATAAATTAAAGTTGTTTTGTCCAGCATTGTGTATCGCCAATTAGTTCTTGTTTAAAGCCCATTACTTTCAGAAAATGCAGGTGATTTTCATTATCTACTTTATGATAAACAATCTTATTAATGTTATTGGAAATAAGGTAATCTTTACCGCGATCGAATATAAATTTCCCTACTTTATAATCTCTGTATTGAGGGACTGTATAATTTAATGTAACATTTGCAATTCCATCGTCACCCACTTTAGCTATAAAGATATTAGCAATAGAAACATCTCTTAATACTACAAAGCAAAACATATCGGGTTCCAGATTATGATTTATAAAATCGGGGAAAAACTTTCTGATATCTTTCCAGTAGAAAACCAGGAATTTATTAATCAATAAATCACCTTCATTAATCTTTATAAACTGAAACTTTTCTTTTACACTGTATAATCTTACTAACTGAAAACAATTAATACCTAAGAGTATCGAATTGGCTAAGATTACTGGAAATGCAGGAATCAATACCCCATATATAATAAAGAAAAGACAACCTAAAATACTAAACCACCTGAATTTTAAAGCATTGTTTACAATCAGCGAGAAAGCCAGAAAAGCAGAAGCAACATATCCAATAGCAACAATCATATAAACAATTTTGAGCGGCAAATTTAGGATTTAAAAAAGAAGCTGCCTGAGTTAATTTCTCAGACAGCTTCTATATAGTTTGAATAGCAGGATTATCTCCTATTATTTATAAGCAAATTGTTTTCTATCTGCTTCAGCAATTTTAATCATTGTTTCTTTAAATGATTTGTACTCGTCTATAGAAATCTGATCTTTAAGATATTTAAAATCGCGTGTAACAATCAGTTTATCTCCTTTTAATTCGAAGTTCATAGTAAATGAAACTGCAGAACAAGACAAGCTTACATTCTTAGGAATTTCCACCCATTTCTTACCAGCTGGAAGTGTAACAGTAATCACCTCATTATCAAAAGGTGTAGAAGATAAGCTCCAGATATTAAATGGATAATTTCTTTTTTCAAGAGAGATAAAATCAAGGTTATTATAAGTATCAACCCAAGGTAATTTAATGATTTGCATACCAGCAATTTCACTACTGTATTTATCAGCTTCAAAAGTATACTGGAATAGAATGGTATCATTCAGATTATCTAGATTAGTAATATTGAATGATTTAAGGCTTATAGGATTATTAAACTCTCCACTTAACCCTTTGGTTAAATCTTTCTTTTTATCATCATCACTTTTATTTCTATAATTACTTCTGGTGCTGGTAGTCTCGTACCCTATTCTGGTATAGGTACGACTAATAACCGCTTTACTTTCGTCCAATACAATGTTTGCTTTTCTATAGATATGATTTGGTGTACGGGAAGGCGTATTTACCTTTATAAGATTAGCAGTAGTAGTTTGTCCACCATCTTTAGGTATCATTAAACCATTCGCTTTAATCAATACATTTTCCATTGCTTTAAATGGCATATGATTATCGGTTAATTCTATATAGTATGTTTTTCCATTATCGTTTAACTGAGCAATACAATGGTTGAAACCAATGAAAGGAAGTTCCTGATTTTCGCCCTCATCTCTGGTTTCGATTAATACCAGATTTGCATCCAACCCTGCTTCTTTAGACATTGCAACAAATAAAACAGATAAGTCCTTACAATCTCCCAAACGGCTATTTAATGTTCTGCTGGCACGCTGAGGTGTAAGTGCACTATGTAAGAAAGATACATTGGAGTAATTAAAATTATCCTCGATATAATTGTATATCAGGTGTGCTTTTTCGAGACTGGAAAGCTTTTCTTTTCCTTCCATTAAATCTTTTACTTTCTCTTTAATTTCAAAGTCTGCTTTAGCTTTTACATTACTTAAATCACTATACCAGTTTGCAACATAGTTCCAGTCTGGAATAGAAGACACCACTACTTTCTTTAATATATCGCTGTAGCGAGGCATGTAAGATTCAGACTCTATAGCCTTACTGGCATTGTCTTCCCATACATACAAAGTATATTTATCATCCACCTCTTTCTTCTCTGGTTGCATAGTAGTATTGTATGCTTTATACTGGAACTTTTTGCTGGTAGGTACTAATAAACTATATCGGGCTGTGAGTACTGGTGTACCACCATTGAAAGTAAAATCGCTCCAGAAATGTTCTGATAATTTACCATAAGAAGAGCTTTCCAGTTTATAGCTTACATGAATAGCATCGCCTACTTCGAGAGAAGAAAACACAATTTGATTATTATTCGATTCAGCTTGTACTTTACTACCATCCTTTTTAAACAATTCAATTTTGTCGAAAATTAAACGCTGACTATAAGAGTTGTATGGAATAGAAACTTCCTTCCATGATTCGATTCCTTTCTGATTAAATACTTTGATCAGGAAGTCATAGTTTTCTTCGGAAGCACCATTCTCAGGATAAATAATCTGCTGATAATCTTTTAATAAATAAATACTGTTGTCGTTAGGATAATCTTCTTGTTTTGGAGAAGACTTAAAGATTGCCGCAACATTATTTTCTTTGAAATAACTAAATAAATCTTTCTTGCCTTCCAGCTCTCTTAATTTCTTTCTTGCATCGTAGTTATGAGGGCCATATTGTATAGCCTTTTTGTAAAATTCTATTGCCTCTTTTTTCTTACCGGAAGCTTCATAATAACTAGCCTGATTATTCATAACTCCACCAATGTAAGGAGCTCTGTCAATTACTTTTTGTTGCCACTTAATAGCTTTATCATACTCTTTTAAATCGTAGTACCCACCTGCAATATTAGAATACAAAGAAGTGATGTAAGGCTTATCTTCCAGCAGCTTTATTTGTAATTTCAGGCTCTCTTCTTTCTTTCCCAATTTACTTTTAGCTTCAACCAAAGTGGAAGTCATATCTTCATTAAAATGATTCTTTAGATAGCGCTCTAAAATAGCAATTGGTCTGGAAGAATTCTTATTCATCGATTCTTCAATAGAGTATTTTAGCTCAACCACTGTTGCATTATCAGGATATTTATCGTATGCCTTATCCAGTAATTTTAAAAAGTTTTCAATTTCTTTTTTCTTACTATAGATATATAGATGTTTTAATACAGTTTCGTCATTTGCACCATACATAGATTCTCTATTATCCAGTATTTTTTCGGCTTCAGTATAATCTTCTTTATTATATGCATCATAATAACGAAGCATGAAACCATATAGACTTTCAGGATCATTTGTTTTCACAAATTCCTCTTCTCTGGTAAGATCAGTATTGTTTTTATCTCTGCTATAAGCCTCTATAACCACTTCAGAAATCAAGGTACATTGAGGAGCATCTTTCTTTAATAATTTAGCGAGTTTTCTGGATTCAAAAGCTTTATCGTTGCGATTATACACACTAACCAGTAAATACTTATCTAAGAAAGTAGCCGTCTTTTTGGTAAGTTTATCTTCGAAATATTGTTCAGCATAAAAACTCTCTGCTTTAGCCTCATAAGCCGCAGCTTTTGTATAAGGTTTCACTTCCTGTGTAGAAGGGAATGCAGGTAAAAGATTTCCAGTAAGATCAGTAAATCTCAACATAAAGTTGCTACGGCTAATTTCGCTGGAACCTATCTGAATTAAAACTCTATTATAGCCCTTATTTAATTTCACAGGAACAGAGTAAACATCCAGATCAGTATTTCTTTCTTCTGATTCAGAAAATACAAGAAAGTCATTAACCCATACTTTCACTGAACCAGAAACACCTAATAACATCTTTACTTTTTTATCATCTTCAGATTGTAAAAATGTTTGCGTATAAACTATTGAATTATCAATACTATGGTGGTATTCCAAATCAAGCCATCTGTCGTTTCGGGCATCTTCGATATTAAACCATTTTACAGGAGCACCAATATGATTGGTAAAAACATACTCTTTTTCTGGATGTTGTAACACACCAAATTCTTTATTAAATCCACTGGCAGATACATTTTCGAAAGTACCTACAGTAGCCCAGTTTTTTATATCATTTAATTGAGCATACTCTTTTCTGCTTTCTGAAGTTTTATTAGCCAGCATACTATTGTTTGCCTGAAAAATAATAGCCATAGATTTTAAAGTAACTGGAGTATTAGGATTTGTAGCAATTTTTTGCATAAAGTCCTTTACATCGTTCTGCGCTTTTGTATTGTCAGGGAAAAACAAATCTTTACCCCATAATCCGTAAGCATAAGGGTATGGATTTGGATGTAGTACATAAAAGTTTCTGAAGCTATAGAAAGAGCTGTCTTTATGACCATCTTCTAGATAAGCCATAGTTAATAACAACTGCGCTTCCAGATAGTCTTTGCTTCCACTTTCAATTTTAACTAATTGTTTTTTTGCTTCTTGTCTTTCGTTTTTAAGGAACAGGTTTAAAGCTGTTTGATAATTTTGGGCCTTCACTGTCACTGTAAAACTGAATAGTAACAGTGCGATGATTGAAATCTTTCTCATTAAATGATTTTTTAGGTAAAAAATAAGGGCATAAAAGTAAGATTTATATTTATTCGTAAATGAATTTGTATTTTTAGTTCAACACTTATATATTTGCAGCCCAAATGATGGCCCCGTAGCTCAACTGAATAGAGTATTTGACTACGGATCAAAAGGTTTCAGGTTTGAATCCTGACGGGGTCACTAAGTTTTAGATAAGACCTGAAAGTTAATTCCTTTCAGGTCTTTTACATTTGGGCTAAAATGTTACCAATGAACCAGTTACTTAATCAGTTTCAAAAACATTTTAATAACCATTTCAAAAATGTAAACCTTCAGCAGGATCAGTTTCTTATTGCTATCAGTGGAGGTATTGATAGTGTTGTGCTGGCTCATCTGATGAAAGCTTCTGGTGCAAACATTCAACTGGCACATTGTAACTTTCAGCTTCGTGGTGATGAAAGTACCCGTGATGAAGATTTTGTTAGCAATTTTGCAAGCAGTATTGCTATTCCTTTACAAAGCTCCAGGTATAATACTACAGAATATGCTGCCGAAAAAAAGCTATCTATTCAAGAGGCAGCCCGAAAACTTCGGTACGATTGGTTTAATAGTCTGAGAGCAGAACTATCCATAAAGTGGCTTATTACGGCTCATCATGCCGATGACAATATAGAAACAGTCATGATGCACTTCTTCCGTGGCACTGGCATTAAAGGACTTACCGGTATTCCAGCTTTTCAAAAAGAGCAAAATATTATTCGTCCGCTATTACCTTTTCACAAAGAGGAACTTAAAACTTATGCTACAGAAAATAATCTTAGCTATGTAGAAGATTCTTCCAATAAGAAAGAAGATTATACCAGAAATCTTTTCCGATTAAACATACTGCCTCAGATAAAACAAATTTACCCACAGGCCGAAGAAAATATATTACAGAATATTCAGCGCTTTAAAGATGCAGAATTTATTTATGAATCTGGAATAGAAAAGTACAAAAAGAAATTGTTGGTTATTAAGGGTAATGAAGTACATATCCCTGTATTATTATTACAGAAAATACAACCTATAAATGCAATTGTCTGGGAGATAATTAAGGATTATGGTTTTAATGCAGCTCAGACTTCCGAAGTAATTAAACTGCTGAATGCTCAGACGGGTAGTTATATTCAATCTTATTCTCACAGAATCATTCTGAATAGAAACTGGCTATTAATTGTTCCCAACAACCCTAAAGAGGCAGTCCATTTTCAGATAGGAATGAATGGTAAACTAATTTCTTTACCACAAGGAGAATTGAAAATAGAACAATTGACTAATCTTATTGATTTCTCTATTTCAACACAGTCTAACGAGGTATGTATTGATGCAGAAGAAGTGATATTCCCTTTATTGTGCAGACCCTGGAAACAAGGTGATTACTTTTACCCTTTGGGAATGACTAAGAAAAAGAAACTAAGCCGATTCTTTATTGACCAGAAATTATCATTACCCGAAAAAGAAAGTATTATGGTACTGGAATCGAACGGAAAAATCATCTGGGTAATGGGGTATAGAATTGATAACCGATTTAGAATAAAACTAAATACAAAGAAAGTTATCAGGCTGCTCTATCATAAAAACAAATAATTTAAATCTACTTCCCAATATCCCCCTTAAATTAGGGATTTGTACTTAAAAACACTGATTGTAACCCTTTATTTGTGATATTTGTTATCTATTAGAACATATTATTTTTTCTTTACAGAGAAAAATAGTTAAATATAATGAAGTAAATACTTACATAAAAGTCGAATTTATGTAATAAAAATATCTTGATGTATGAATAAACTTTTATCACTTTTATTGTTTACGATTGTATTGCCGTTTATACAATTGCATGCTAATGATCATATAATGGAGGAAGGCACCAAATCTATATCGCAGGTGAGTTTCTTTTCTACCACACAGATTGTGTGCCCTCTGAATGCCACATCATTTCCTGCAACCATTGATGTACCTATTAAAGTAACCGGATTCAACAATATTATTAGTACCCAGGGATCAATTAGCTGGGATACTTCGGTCATAAAATTTGGTTATATCTCGAGCTATGGCACTGCTCCTTCTTTTACAAATACTGTATTCTCGCCTAATCCAGCCGGATATCTCACTTTTAACTGGAGTACTATAAATCATTCAGGTGTTAGTGTTGCCGATTCTGCCTTCTTTTGTACAATCCGTTTTACTATTAATGGCAGTTTTGGAAATATTTCTAAAATAACCTTATCAAATTCTCCACTTCCTTTTAAAACTATTGATTCTAACAATAATATAATACCCACTTATTACAACAATGGTACTGTTATATTAACCAATGGTTCTACAGTAAACATCAGCTCTCCAACTTCATTTTGTCAGGGAGATTCTGCTTTGCTTAGCAGTAGTGTGGGCACAAGTTATCAATGGTTTTACAATAGTAGCCCAATATTGGGGGCAACTTATCAAACATATCAAGCTTACAACACGGGTATATATTCTGTATTAACTACATTACCAAATGGCTGTAATACCTATTCAAGCAATATAAACATTACGGCTAATACAGCGCCGCAAACACCAGTTATTACCAGCAACAATCCTACCACTTCCTGTTCTGGAGGTAATATTGTTTTAACCAGTAGTTCGGGAAATAAGTATCAATGGTATCTAAATGGCACACCTATTTCAGGAGCTAATAGTCAGTCATATACTGCCTCTACTTCTGGAAAATATACTGTTATCACTATCAATAGTTCAGGCTGTAGCTCACAGGTTTCAGCTGCTGTACAAGTTAGTTTTAATACGCTCCCTCCAACTCCTTCCATTACTTCAAAAGGGGCTGTAACCTTTTGTAGTAACACCTACGACACATTAATATGTAGCTCGGGTAGTGGTTATCAATGGTATTTAAATGGTTCGCCTATTTCTGGTGCTAACAATCAAACACTTATCGTAAATTCAACAGGTACATATAGTGTAACAACATCAAACAACAGTTGTGTTTCTTTACCTTCAACGGCTGTATCAATTAGTGTAACTTCTATAGTTCAGCCTGTTATTAATGTATCTGGCACTACTAATCTTTGTCCGGGCAATACTGTTGTATTATCTTCCAACAATACCTACAACTTCTATCAATGGTATATGAATGGCACCCCAATTGCAGGTGCTAATTACCAGACTTATACAGCCTCTTTAGCAGGTAGTTATACTTTACAAGCAGGAATAGCAGGTGGATGTATGCTATTTTCTACTGCTGTTGTTGTAACCAACATTAGTGTTATAACCCCATCCATAACAGCTGCCAGTGCCACTACACTTTGTTCAGGTAGTTCTGTTTTACTTAGTTGTAGTAATAATGGATACAGTGCCTATCAATGGTATATAAATGGCAATTCTATTTCGAATGCAACAAATTCATCTTTTACTGCCAATAGTACAGGTTTATACACCGTTCAGATTACCACCACTACTGGCTGTAAAAGCGCTACAACTGCAGGAATTAATGTAGTTGTAAACCCTGTACCAGCGACCCCTACTATTTCTACTATTGGTTCTGTAAACCTATGTGCAGGTTCAAGTCTTACTTTATTATCTTCTTCTTCCAGTAATTATCAGTGGTATAGTAATGGTACTGCTATCAACAATGCTGTTGCTCAAACTAATATAGTTACAACATCAGGTAGTTATACTGTCTCTGCTATTAATAGCTTTGGCTGTTCTGCAAATTCTCAGCCGGTTTTTGTTACTGTAATTCCTAAAACTACCCCTGTTATCGCAGCGGGTGGAAACCTTTCTTTTTGTCAGGGGGGGGCAGTTCAGTTAAATGCAACAAGTGGTTATACAAGCTATCAGTGGTATTTAAACAATATATTAATTACCAATGCAATAAGCGCTGGTTATTTAACCACTGTTGCTGGGAATTATACTGTTACAGGTACCACTGCCGATGGTTGTACAACTAATGTATCTGGAATTGTAACTGTATTGGTTTATAGTAAACCATCTACACCTGTTTTAAGTACGAATAACAGTACCACTATTTGTGCAGGCAACAGCATTACTTTAAATTCTACAGTTGAGTATACCTATGCATGGTTTTTAAATTCAGCATTACTAAATACCACAACGAATCCAAGCATTAATGTTACATCTGCAGGTAATTATACCGTAGTAACTACCAATGCAAATGGTTGTAATTCAGCTATTTCCAATAGTATAATTGTAAGTGTAAACAGTCCTGTAGTGCCTACCATTACTACTACTGGCAACACAACTATTTGTAATGGTGATAGTGTATTATTAAAAACTACAGCAATTGGAAACGTTTACCAATGGTATTTCAATGGCATAGCTTTAAATAATACAAATAGTCAGAGTATTTACGCAAATTCAAATGGGAATTATACAGTATCGGTTACTTATCCAAGTGGTTGTACGGCTACTTCAGTTCCATTTAGTATAACAGTTTATGTTAGCCCTACACCTATTATTGCTGCTGCAAATACTATACTTTGTCCGGGTACTTCACTTACATTATCCGCTACTGCAGGCTTCAATGCGTATCAGTGGTATAAAGGCGGAATACCCATTACTGGCGCTACTTTATCCAACTACACTACCAGTGTAATTGGTAGCTTTACTGTAATTGGCACTAACACTTATGGTTGTAATTCTATACAATCTCAACCTATTCAAATAACTGCAGGAACTACTCCTTTTACTCCTGTAATTACTAATGCTGGCAATACTACTTTCTGTCCTGGTGGTTCTGTAGTACTTTCCAGTAACAACAATAGTTACAATAACTATCAATGGTACCTGAATGGTAATTTATTAAATAATTCAAGTCAGTCATTAATCGCTAATACTGCTGGTATATATTCTGTAATTACCACCAATATTGCTGGTTGTGTTTCTGCAAAGTCAAATACAATCTCTGTCAGTATTTATCCTACCCCTGTTACTCCAGTAATTTATAACAGTACGAATAGCGACAGTCTTTGTTTAGGAAATTCTTTAATACTATCTACCTCCTTACAAAGCAGCTATCAATGGTATTTAAATGGAAACCCTATTAATAACGAAACAGGACAATACTATACTGTAAATGCTGGTGGAAATTATAGCGTAACCATCACTAACTGGGTAGGTTGTGTTGCTAACTCATTACCAGAAACTATAGTAATTATTCCTAAGTCAACACCGTTAATCAGTGCGCTTGGTAATACAGCCTTTTGTAAAGGATACAATGTACAATTATCTACCAGTGGGTATTCATCCTATCAATGGTACAATAATGGTGTAGCTATAAAAAATGCTACTACCGCCACCATTACCACCGATTCGGCGGGTAACTATAGTATTGTGGGCACATCAAATCTTGGTTGCATTTCCTACAATGCGGCTCCTGTAAGTGTTACTGTTTTCAATAATCCTTCAGCTGCTACAATTTCAACTCCAGCTACTTCTTTTTGTGCAGGTTACAGTACAATCCTCAATTCAACACCTGCTACTGCTTATTTCTGGTATCAGAATGGCAACCTTTTAAATACTACCAGTAATGCTTCCTATACTGCAACTTCTGCAGGAAATTATACCGTTATTATTACTGATCAGAATGGATGTAAGTCTACTGCTTCCAATAACATAAATATTAATGTTATAACACCGCCTACACCCACTATTTCGGTATCGGGTAATACCTCCATTTGTAGTGGAGATAGTGTATTGCTAACTTCCAGTGCAGGCAAATCTTATCAATGGTATATTAATGGAATAAAAATAAAGAATGCCACTACCCAGAGTATATATGCATCAGCAAACGGGAATTATTCTGTTGCCGTAAACTATGCCTCAGGTTGTACGGCAAATTCGACAGCTGTTAATATTGTAGTATATACTTTATCTACTCCAGTTATTACTTATCCAGGTTTAATAATCTGTCAGGGCAGTAATATTTCTTTAAGCACTACACCAGGTTTACCATATTATCAATGGTACTTAAATGGAAATCAGATTAATGGTGCAAACAATGCTACTTACAGTACCTCTACTGCTGGAAAATATACTGTAGTTACTTTTAATTCTATTGGTTGTAATTCAGCATTATCCAATACTGTTCAACTTAGTACTGCATCCATTCCCGCTACTCCAACTATTACTGCCAGTAAAAAGAATTTCTGTATAGGCGATACTGTTTATTTAGCTTCCAGCACTGGGAATTCCTATCAATGGTATTATAATGGGAATATATTAAATTCAGCTACCAATGGTATACTGGCGACTACCAATGCCGGAAATTATTCAGTAGTAGTTATTAACTTATCTGGTTGTTCCAGTTTAAATGCAGTTACAACTACCATAAACCAATATCCATATACAGTTCCTGTTATTTCATATAATGGCTCTACCAGTATATGTGCGGGAAACAATATTTTATTGTCTACCAATACTGCTTCTGCATATCAATGGTATCTGAATATTACTGCTCTTACAAGCGGCATTTCACAAACCTACAATGCTTCTTTGCCAGGTATTTATACTGCAAAAATCACAGATAGTTATGGCTGTAATCTGTATTCTGCTCCTGTTTCTGTAAACGTAGAAACAGTAACGCCACCATCCATTAGTGTATTAGGAAATATTACTATTTGTAATGGCGATAGTACCACTATAGTAGCAGGATCGGGTTATACCAGTTATCAATGGTACTTAAATGGATTACCTATAAATGGGGCAAATTCTAATACACTATCTGCTAATACAGCAGGAAATTATACCGTTACTGGAACTGCAGTTTCAGGTTGTATTTCTGTAGCATCATCGCCTGTAAAAATTAACGTATCTCCTGTACCGGCTCAACCAGTTATTACTGCGCCAACAAATGGCATTTGTAATGGAGGAAGTGTTGTTTTAAACAGCAATGTTATTTCGGCAAATTATCAATGGTTTTTAAATGGCACCCCTGTTGTAGGCGCTAATAGCCAGACCTTCACGGCTTATACCAGCGGAACCTATAGCTTAATTGCTTCAAATATTGCAGGTTGCAATTCTATTGCTGCCAACAATTTCACTATCGTCAACAACTCAACAGCTGCAGTTATTACTGCCAATGGAAATACGGTTTTCTGTAATGGTTCCTCTACACTTTTGACGGCTTCTGCTGGCACTGCTTATCAATGGCTCTTAAACGGGACTGCAATTACTGGTGCTACCTCTCAAAATTACTATGCTGGCAATGCTGGTACTTATACAGCATCCGTTACTAATAACAATAACTGTGCATCACTTTCGTCGGGAATTACTATTACAGTAAATACCGTTTCTACGCCATTACTTTATACTACTACCAATATTGTCTGCAAGGGAAATACAGCAACATTAAACGCCAGTTCGGGATATGCTTATTATCAATGGTATATCAATGGCGTAGTTGTACCTGGTATTACATCTGTTTCTTATACAGCTGCTATTACTGGAAATTATACCGTTACGGGCACTACTGCCGCAGGCTGTACATCTCCTGCTTCTTTACCACTTAGCTTTACGGTTTCTAATGGACCTGCAACACCAAATATTACCAGTTCTGGCAGTACCAATATTTGTCCTGGCTCTTCTGTTACCCTCAATAGTAATAGTCCTAAAGCCTTTTTTTATCAATGGCATTTTAACAACTTGCCTTTATATGGTGTGAATAATACTCCAACTTTATCTGCCACAATGGCCGGTCCATATTCTATTGCAATTGTAGATTCTTTTGGTTGTAAATCGGCCATGTCCCTTCCAATAATTGTTTCATCACTGCCTGTTCCAAATACACCAGTTATCAGTGTGCAAGGCAATACAACAATTTGTCAGAACAGTTCAGTTACCCTTAGTGCTACTCCGGCTACTACCTATCAATGGTTCTTAAATAACACTGCTATTACAGGCGCTAACAGTATAAACTATAGTGCTAAAACTGCTGGTAATTATACCGTACAGGTATTTAATAGTAATAATTGTTCTGCTACTTCTATTGCCACTTCAATAAAAGTAAATCCTACCTCTACACTTGTAGTTGCAGTTACAGGTAATACAAGTTACTGTGCTGGCGGTTATGCTACATTATCAGCTTCAACCGATTCAGGTTATACGCAATATCAATGGTATAAAAATGGGTTAGCCATTATAGGCGCCATCAGTAAAACATATAGAGTTGATTCTACCGGTAATTACTATGTTATAGCTTCTATTCCTAGTGGCTGCACTTCGCTTCCTTCCGCAACAAATTCATTTACGGTATACAATATTCCTGCGATTCCTGCTATTTCACCAGCGGTAAAAGCAGCAATATGTAAAAACTCAACTGTTACTTTAACTGCACCTGCAGCATCAGCTTATCAATGGTACAAAAACGGTACAATAATTTCAGGAGCTCTCAATCAAACACTCACCATTTCTGATTCTGGCTCTTACTCTTTACAGGTATTCAATAATGCAGGTTGTAGTAATAGAAGCGTCGTAAATACGGTTGCTAAAATTGATACCAATAATGTTGCAATTGCTGCCATAACTAAAACAAATTTCTGCAAAGGTGATAGTGTTACAATAACAGCAAGTACGGGTTATAACTATCAGTGGTACAATAGCTCCAATGCAATCGCTGGTGCTACCGGAAATACCTATACTGTTAAACAATCAGGCACCTATTCAGTTTATGCAACAGATAGCAACAATTGCGCATCTACTTCTTCTTCCACTACTGTTACAGTTATCAGTTCACAGGCTCCTTCTGTAGTTACAAGTGGTCCGGCAACTTACTGTTCGGGTAATTCTAAAACTACACTCTTGGGGGCTCCAGGACTTTCCGTTTATCAATGGTATAAAAACGACACTATAATCTCTGGTGCAACTTCTGCAAACTTTACGCCATTAACTTCTGGCACTTATACATTGGTTGCTTACAATACTGGCGATTGCCCTTCCCTGCCTTCAGCAGCAACTGGAATTACTATCTTACCTACCCCTGCCAAACCTATTGCTACGTCAAATAATATTACCCAGATTTGTAACGGAAAAAATATTCTATTATTAAGTAGTACAGGAACCAGCTATCAATGGTATAAAAATGGTGTCGCCATCAGTGGGGCTAGCTATCAGTCTTACAATGCATCTACTCCAGGATATTATAGTATTCAACATATCAACAATGGATGTAGCTCAGCTTTAAGCGACTCTATAGTAATAGAAAAAGTGGTAAATGCTGGTTTTACTGTTAATACTAATTCACAGGAATTATGTTCCAACAAATTTGTATTGAATAGTATGTATCCTTATGCTACCAATAAATACTACTGGAGTTTTGGCGATGGCACTACCGCTTCTTCTGTAAATACTTCTCATGTATATATTCAAAAAGGAACATTTACCATTAAACAAATTGTTACCTCTGCCGATAATAGTTGTATCGATAGTACCTCACAAACAGTATCAGTAATTAAGTGTTCTTATAATGGTATTGCTGAGGAAGATTCCGTAAAAATTTATCCTAATCAAAACAAGGGAATATTTAAAGTTAACCTCCTCAGCGTTGTTCAAAGAAATGCAAAGCTTGCTATTATAGGAGCTTCAACAGGTATTATTTTTATGACAAAAGACATTCAGGTACAGGAAGGAAGAAATATTATTAATATCGATATGTCCTCCCCTATATATAAATCCGGAGTATATATTGTAAGAATTATTGGAGATAATATAAACTACACCCCACAAAGGTTTACATTGATAAAGTAAAAGAATAATTAAAGTACGTTGATTCAATAGAATATTATTCATAATCCCAGTTACTATTGTGACTGGGATTATAATTATCAATCTTCCATTATCTATTATTTTTTGGGCGTTCCGCAAGCGGCCGTTGCTGTCTTTCCTATCTTTCCTACCACTAATTAAAGCATCAATTTTCTACCAGGTTCAGGGGTGGTAGGAAAGGATATTCCCAGCTTCAACTAACGCAACACAAATACATTAAAGGTTTTAAAAACTTTTAGATATAATCAGCCAAACTAACCCACAATAAAAGAGCCTTCGAATCTCTACGTAAGTTCCTTTTATCTCCTGTATTCGTATTCCATTAGCATAACAGCACATTAGCCAATTAGCTAATTATCCTGTGCCTTGTATTACTATTGTCTCTTTGCCTCTTTCCGGTTTTCCTCTACTTCTGCATCGCTTAAGTTTAGTTAGGTATCTTGTCAATTTACTTTCAAAGAATTACTATTTTTATTTGTAAAGTAGTCATCTATGTATTCATCTTAATAAACTACTTGTGCATCTGTTCAATCTAATTATATAGAATACCCATCTACTTTAGTAAAATTACTGCTTATATATGTATCCCTTAAATATAGTGGTACATCTTACATATCTACTTGTCAATTCTGTAGTTTCAAAGCCATTCTTTACAATCTACCTATCAATCTTCATAATCTACTTGGCAATCTTTACAATCTACCTACCATTTTTTCCAATAGAACTGTCAGTATTGTCCATCTACTAGACAGTCTTTGCAATCTACCAGCCAAAAGTTGCAATAGACACATTAATCTTTACAATCTAACTGCTAAAACCAAACGAAAACAGAAACACCTCCAAAAACTATCTATTGTACTGCTATTTAAGTTAATCAATTTAACCCTCTAACGCCTTTAACAATCTGAACCTCTTAAACCTTTTATAAAACTTAAACCAAACAAAAAGAAAAAGGATTTAAGCAGTCTACCAACTTAAACCCTTTTGTATAGATTGTAATAAATTATGCGAATCAAGGGTTGAATAGTCAAAAAATAGACGAGGCGTAAAATTCGTTAATTGTTTATGCAAATAAATAATCTAATAAAACTTTACTACCACGTCTGCGACAAATATAATGAGCAACTTCGTTGGGAA
>CAIVPM010000291.1 GCA_903907815.1 uncultured Chitinophagaceae bacterium
AACAAAATCGTGTTGCTGGAACTATACCTAAAAAAGGTAGTACTATTGCTCCATTTAAATATTTAGCACATAATATACCTGTTAGAATCAGAGATAATGTTTCAGCATTATATGATCACATATTAAGAAAATATATGAGATTATTAAATAATACTGTAGCTAATTTAGATGAAGTCAATAATAAAACTTTATTATCAATTGATTTAAAGTCCTTTCAGCTCTTCTTCCATTTCTATTACTTCTTCAAACAGTTTCTCGTATTGTTTGTCCAGATCTGCAATTGTTTTCAATACCGCCTGATAGGCTTTCTCAGTATCTGCAAACTTGGTTTGGTTAGAATAAATGTCAGGATTACCCAAATCTATTTCTAACTGTTGTTTATTGGAATTATTCTTATTTAAATCATCTTCCATACGAGACAATTTCTTTTGAAGATTCAATAAATCACGCTTCATGTCCCTTACCTGATTTGCATCGTAGGTAGATTTTGATTCTTTAACTTCAGTAATAACAGGTTTAACTGGTTCTTGTTTTTTACTATTGTCTTTAGGGCCTTTCTGGCTATCCATTCTTTTCTTCCATTCAATATATTCGGTATACCCTCCTTTAAATTCTTTTATTTCATGATCAACAATCTCCCATATTTTGGTGGCAGTTTTGGAAATAAAGAAACGGTCGTGACTTACCAGTAAATAACTTCCTTCATATTTATTTAATGCTTCTGCTAAAAGTTCTACAGAGTGCATGTCTAAGTGGTTGGTAGGTTCATCCAATAGCATAAAGTTGCTCTTGCCAGCAATTACTTTAGCCAATGCTACTCTTGCTTTTTCGCCTCCACTTAATACCTTTATCTTTTTATCTACATCATCACCACCAAAAAGAAATCCGCCTAATAAAGCCCTTAATTCCTGATCGGTTTTGCCACTGCCACATTGCTGCATTTCTTCCAGAATATTATTTTGCATGTTCAATGCCTCCAGCTGATGCTGTGCGTAGAAGTTCTCTACTACATTATGTCCCCAGATTCTTTCTCCCTCAAATGGTTCTGTATTAGCAACAATACGGAGTAGGGTAGATTTTCCTTTACCATTAGCTCCAATTAAAGCAATTTTATCACCACGATTAATTTCTGCAGTAGCACCAGCAACAATAGTGTTCTCGCCAAACTTCTTGGTAATATTATTTAAGGTACAGATAACTCTTCCTGGTACTGTATCTATTTTGAAATTAATTCTGATATCAGGTCTTTCTATTTCTGTTTGCTCAATCTTATCAATTTTATCCAGACGTTTCATTACACTCTGAGCCTGTGCAGCCTTGGATGCTTTTGCTTTAAAACGCTCAATAAATCTTTCCTGTTGACGAATATAATCCTGCTGATTTTCGTAAGCTCTTTGTTGTATCGTTACACGAAGTTCTTTTTCTGTTTCATAGTATTCGTAGTTGCCAGAATAGAAGTGGAGTTGTTGTTGATAAACTTCTACCACCTTATTCACCATTCTGTTCAGGAAGAACTTATCGTGACTAACAATAATCACACTACCCTTGTATCCCAATAAATATTTTTCAAGCCACTCAATGGAAGGTAAATCCAGGTGATTCGTAGGCTCATCGAGTAAGAGTACATCAGGTTGTTGTAATATCATTTTAGCCAGCAGCACACGCATTCTCCAGCCTCCACTAAATTGTTTGTAAGGCTTTTCGAAGTCTTCTGTACTAAAGCCTAAACCATGTAGAACTTCTTCAGTTTTATACTGAATATTGTAGCCATCCAACACATCCATTTCATGCAATAGATCGGAGTATTTATGCAAGAGTTCGTCGGTCTGATGAATCTCCAGTTCCTTACCCATCTTATCTATTTCATATTCCAGCTCCATTACTCTTTCAAAAGCCCCCATAGTAACTCGCAGGATAGTATCATTACTATCAAAACTTAATAAGTCCTGATGCAAATAACCAATAGACGTATCCTTACTCTTCTCAATAGTGCCGGAAGAAGGTTTGTATTCCCCTACCAGTAATTTGAGAATTGTAGATTTTCCAGTTCCATTATATCCTATTAAACCTATTCTTTCTCCCGGAAACACGTGCCAGGAAGCGTCCTCTATTATAGCTCTCGCACCAAATTCAAATGTCACATTTTGTAAACCAATCAGCATGTACTATAGTATTAAAGTTTGCAAATGTAATAGGTAGTGGCACAGAATTTGCTTTACTTTTGTACAACAAATGTATAAATATGAAAAAGGTACTCGTAATTGCGCTTTTTGCACTTGTTTCCTGCAAGAATGGAGAAAATAAATATCCTGCTAATGATAGCGCTACCTCAGTGGCATTAACCAAAGGATCGAACAGCGATGTGTTGAGTGCTGGTCTGGCAACTTTAATGAGCGATTATTTTAAGTTAAAAAATAGTTTCGTTAAAGAAGATACCAACGACATTAAAGTAAATGCCTTACAACTCTCTAAAGACGCTGAATTGGTTCCGATTAAACAAATGAAGGCAGATGCTACTATTGTTGAAAACGCAAATGTTACTATTCAAAGTATTATTTCACAAATTCAGGGTCTTAATGGAGAACCAGGTATTGAAGATAAACGTAAAGATTTCCAAACTATGAGCGAACAATTGTACGATTTGCTTAGAATAACTCAATACGATAAGGAAGTGGTTTATCATTTTAGTTGTTCCAAAGCATTAAACGATAATGGTGGATATTGGTTGGATAATTCAAGCAAAGTAGAAAATCCATACCTTCCAAAGCTTACACCTAAGTGTGGAGATATACTTGATTCTTTAGACTTCAGAAAGAAATAGGCCTAAGAGTATCATTTATTCTATATAATAACTTTGGATATTATTATTGGATTCTTTGTTCAAATGAATCAGAGAAAACTATTTAATAAATTAAGAACCTAAAATCTTTCTTCTGCACGACTAACGGATAGTCTTAGTCATTATTTTTACCGAAAATATACTGGTATGAAAAAATGGTTATTCGCCATTGTACTGTTAAGCTTGTTATCTTGTAAACATAAAAAAGTTGACTTGTCGGGAGATGCTCCAGTTAAAGTTAGTGATTTTGTTGCTGCTTTTGAACTTCAGAAACATTCTTATTTCATTGCAGATACCAATATGTTAGCATTGGAGGATTCTACTATTATCAGTTATAAAGTAGCTACTAAATTTTTCCCTGACTCTGTGTTTGATAATATTTATGGAGAACAGAAACATAAACTTATTTTTCATCCGGTAGCTCGTATACAGAAAGCATCAGAAATTTACCTGATGATGAATATTCATAATGGTAATCAGGTGCAATTTGCAGTTGCTGCAATGGATAAGAAAAGTAAATTTCTGGCATTCAAATTATTGTTCGATAAAGATAATAAAGAAGGGTATGTATACAGCACTACCGTAAATAATGAGCCATCGTTTATTGTTAACAGAGAAAAATTAAATAAGGATAAGCAGGATATATACACTAAAGTTGGATGGGCTTATTTATCAGGAAATGATTTTACGGAGATTGTAAATGATGGAAACGAAGAAGAAAAAAATCTGGCTATTATTAATCCAATAGATACCCTTCCCAGAAAGAATGCATGGAGTGGAAATTATATAGAAGATAAAAAGAATTTCATTTCAGTAAGAGATGGTAAAACGCCTAAACAATATCATTTCTTTGTACACTTTGAAAAGAAAAATGGTACTTGTATAGGTGAATTAAAGGGAGAACTTAATTTGTTAGATGCAAAACATGCAGTTTATAGTGAATCGGGCGATCCTTGTTTGATCGACTTTACTCTTAATGAGAATGAACTAACTATTAAAGAAAAAGGGAAATGTGGGAATAGAAGAGGCATGAATTGCTTTTTTGATGATACGTTTGTGAAACAAAAAGAAAGGAAAACCAAAGCAAGGAAGTAATATACATTACTGATTTTTAATTCATAATTAATAATTCATAATTAATACCATGGCATACTGGCTTATAAAATCGGAACCATTTAAGTATAGCTGGGATCAGTTTGTAAAGGATGGCGTTACCTTTTGGGATGGAGTACGTAATTATGGTGCTCGTAACAATCTGCGCTCCATGAAAAAGGGCGATCTGCTCTTGTTTTATCATAGCAATGAGGGAATGGAAGTTGTTGGTATAGCGAAGGTTGTAAAAGAACATTATCAGGATCCTACAACAGAAGAAGATGCCTGGTTAGTGGTAGATGTAAAACCAGTAAAGAAACTTAAAAAGCCTGTTAGCCTTGCTGCCATTAAAGCTGATCCAAGATTAACGCAAATGGCTCTTGTAAGACTTGGACGTTTATCAGTTCAACCAGTTACCGATGAAGAATGGGATATTGTAGTGAATGAGTTAGGTAAATAATCAATTAATAAAATTGTATTGGTATTATAACTAATATCAAGGTTATTTTTACCTTTTTTGAGCTAAATGTAATATTATTAAGTACTTATTTAATCCATATTATTACTAATACATTTCCATTTTATACAAATACAAAGTCTTTTTGTACTAATTTGAAATGATTTAGTACTAATTCAAAATCAATTTGGAAGAATTTAAAATCATTTAGTACTAATACAACATTAATTAGTATTAATGCGACTTTATTTAGTATTAAAATACAACCAATCTGTGTAAATATTACTTTATTTAGTAATGATGTATAACAATTTAGGTATAGTTTTATTTATTACAGACTAAAAACTGTTCTACTATTCAGAATCTTCTTTAGACTCCTTATGTTCTCCTTCCTCTTCAGTAGGAATAATTTCACCATTTTCATTTATAATGAAATCGGAATGATCTATTTCTTCAGGATTCTCTGTTGATATAGTTTCAGCGTTATAGTCTTCACCAGTGTCAGACTTAAAGTCCATTTCACTCATCAAAGATGGTTGAATAATTTGATCTGCAAGTACCTCTCTTATTTTAGGGAGATCATTTGGCGTATTAATGCCAAAGTAATCCATGAAGTTTTTAGTAGTATTATATATCAATGGATGTCCAGGCAAAGCCTCGTTTCTCCCACTTATCAGGATAAGTTCTTTTTCCAGTAATTTTTGTATACTATAGTCACTGTTTACACCTCTTATAAGCTCAACCTCACCTTTGGTTATAGGTTGTTTGTAAGCTATAATTGCTAAAGTTTCCATTGCGGCTGTAGATAGTTTCTTTAAAAACTTATCGCCGTTTAGTTGTACTACTGTTTTATGATAACTATGTTTGGTAAGAAACTGGAAACCCCCACCACTTTCTTTTACTTCAAATGGATAAAATTCGCTGCTATATTTCTCTTTTATACCTTCCAGAGCTGTATCTATCTGTTCTATAGAAACCCTGTCTTCCAGAAAGCCAAAAGCATTATTAATAAGTTCCAGTATTTCCAGCGCAGTTAATGGCTTATCACTCGCAAATATCAATACTTCAATATGAGGGATTATTGAGGAGATTTCTATAGCCATAAAACGTTACAATTATTTATTAATACTAACCTTGTAATGCAGCTGCACCACTTACAATTTCTGTTAATTCGGTAGTAATTGCTGCCTGACGTGCTCTGTTATAAGAAATTTTCAATGATTTCAATAATTCATTTGCATTCTCACTTGCTTTATCCATAGCAGTCATTCTTGCACCATGCTCGCTGGCATTAGCATCAAGAACAGCTTTGTAAAGTTGTGTATTTAGAATCTTTGGCATTAATTCTGCAATCAAAGTTTCCTTTTGTGGTTCAAATATAAAATCGGTATTACTCTTTTTAGCAGTAGCAGCTGGAGTAACTTTTGGAATAGGTAAAAATCTTTCTACTGCAAAACGTTGCGTAGCAGCATTCTTAAATTCGCTGTATACTATTTCAATTACATCGAACTCATTATTTTCAAATGCTTTCATAGCGGCCTGAGCTGCAGCCTGAACATTAGGGAAACTTAAATGAAGGAAAATATCTTTATAGGTTTCGTCTGTTTTGTATCCTTGTTTCAGTAAACTTTCAAATCCTTTTTTACCAATATTCCAGATAGTAACATTACCTTTTTTGTTTTGCTCTTCATATTGTTCAGCAATGGTAAGCTTTGTAAGCTTTATCACGTTTGCGTTGTAAGCTCCACATAAGCCTCTATCGCTGGTAATAACAATGAATAAAACCTTTTCGGCAGGTCTTACTTCAGCAAGTTTGATAGGAGTATCTCCTTCAGAACTACTTACAATATTGGAAAGCACTTCCTGTAGCTTTTTAGCATAAGGACGCATTTGAATAATGGTATCCTGAGCCTTACGCAGTTTTGCGGCACTCACCATTTTCATTGCTTTTGTAATTTGTTGCGTATTCTGAACGCTCTTAATTCTATTACGTACTTCTTTTAATTGACCAGCCATGTTTTGATTTTAACGCCGCGAAAGTAAAAGAAAATAGGATATAATCCGCTAAATAGTCTGTATTATATAGAAGAATTACAGGTATTTTTATTTGATCCCCCTCTGGGTAATCATTTTCTGGGCTTTTCTAATAATTGTATGACTAAATTTGATGGTAAAATACTTTATAAAGCGGCAGATTCTTCGTATTCGTCCTCTTTTTGGTGTTGTCTTTCTTTAAGATAAGTAATACTATTAACCAGAAAGAAAAGAAATAAACCGTAAAAAAACGCAGTAACTACATCTAAAGTACTATGTTTAAAGTTAAAAATTAATCCACTTATACCATAAATCAGATTAGAAAAGGTAATACAACAAATTGCAATAAGGATATATTGAATCGTTTTTTCACTTTTTAGCTTACCCCTGATTTTAAGTACAATATTGATAAAGAATATTAAATCGGCAACATGTGCTCCCAACAAAATATACTTAAAAGTATCAAACCATTCAGGTAAAGCAATTAATAATGCATCAATTATAATGGTGGTTACTAAAAGGAAAACAAATAACCCCGATATTTTATACTTTACTCTTTTCACAAGTCTGTTGAAAGATTCAGCCAGCAATAAATAGGATATTGCATACAAGCATAATCCTACGTATATCAAATTAGGAAATTGAGATAATACAAATACATCAGCTAAAAAAGTACTTAATAACCCAAGGTAAAGGAAAAAGTCGCGGTAATTATTGTCATATCTTTTAAAAACAAAAGGTGCTAACAATACAACCAGGAATGGCCTGAGATATAGCCTGTATTTCGATAAAACTAAATATTGCTTGTACGTTTCAAAACGATGACTTGCTCTTCCGGCCATTAATACCAGATAACATTCGCCTAAGAGTACAGCAAAAAACAGGACATATAAGATTATTTTATATTCTTTTTTCATGTTAATATTACTTGAACAATAATTAAAGGTTAAGGGCAAAAGTACTGCACTTGTAGTATTCTCTAATCAATTGATTTTAGGTAGTGGAAAAATATTATTACAGCTTACATGCTATTATCTAATAATCTAATCAACACGTATGTAATTTTCTTTCATCTTTGCAACAACTTTTTAAAGTATGAATGTATCTACAAAAAGATGGAAGATAGCGCAGTGGTTTGAACGTAAATGGTGGCAAAACTATCTGGGTGAGAAAGATCCTGCAACTTATCTGGAGTGGAAAAGGAATTACTGGGAATCTTTTTATGATAAATTCAAAGATATTGTTCCTGTCGATAATAATGCTGTGGTATTAGATGCAGGCTGTGGTCCTGCCGGTATTTTTATGATTTTCACTAATCAAAAAACGACTGCTTTCGATCCTTTGCTGGATGCTTATGAAACAGACTTACCGCATTTTAGAAAGGCGCTATATCCATCCGTTCAGTTTAATACCATTTCTTTAGAGGAATTTAATGACAATGATAAATACGATGTAGTATTTTGTATAAATGCTATTAACCACGTTAAAGATATTAAGGAAGCTACCAGACAACTGGTAAAATCGGCTAAGAAAGGGGCAAAGATTATTATCAGTATCGATGCGCATAACCACAAATGGTTACAGCCATTTTTTAAATTAATCCCTGGAGATATTTTGCATCCCCATCAGTATAATCTGGAAGAGTACATTCAGCTTTTTGAAGATTGTGGCATAAAAACACTCCGGACAATCTGTATGAAAAAAGAGTTTGTTTTCGATTACCACGTAGTAGTAGGAGAGAAGCTATAACACTGAAGTTGTTAACAAGAAAAATACTGTATTTAATTAATCCGCCAATCCGCTAATTCGCAAATTCGTTAATTATTTATTCCGCTACTCGTTCGAAGAAAGAAAATAAGGTAGTTCCATAATTTCTACAAAAAGCAAAGCCTTCAAACTTCTCGTAATTATTACGGGGGGTATGTTCCAGTACAAAATAGCCATCTACGTTAATCATCTTTTTACCTACAACTATCTTGGGTAGATCATCAATAGTGCCAAGTGCATAAGGAGGACCGGCGAAAATGAAATCGAATGTTTGATTGCAGGTTTGTAAATAGGAAAAAACATCCATGCGGATAACGGTCGTATTTTCAATCCCGATAGTGGCAATATTCTTCTGAATAAAAGCGTGCATTATAGGATCTTTCTCTACTATAGTAAGGTTTGTAGCCCCTCTCGATGCAAGCTCATAGCTTATACAGCCTGTGCCGCCAAACAAATCGAGGGTAGTCATATCTTCGAAGTCTACTCTGTTTTGCAACACATTAAATAGTCCTTCTTTGGCCACATCAGTAGTAGGCCTTGTGTGCGGCATATTGGAAGGTGGACTAATACGTCGGCCACCATACTTACCAGAAATTATTCTCATACAACCAGCTTCAGATAAGGAAGAAAATAATAGTCGGGATACTCTTCGTTTGCTTTTGTAAATTCAGCAGTATGTTCGGTTGATTCGAAGAAAACCTTTGCAAACAATTTTTTAATATGCATGTATGGGGTAGCCTTCTCATCAATTATTCCCGACAATTCCACATCGGTCTGTGAAATAGATACATTAAATTGTTCCGATAAATTCAATAGATGATAAACAACATCATCAGAAACGGTGAAACTGAACGATTGAACAATTTGCAGTTTACCATATTGTACCAATGCAACTACCATCTGATGATGATAAAATTGTACCTTTAAAAAAGTACCTGCACTATAAGGACTGTTGATAGCTCTTTTAATAAAACTGGTATAAACATGTTCCGTATCTACCATCATAAAGTTGCTGTGAATCATATCAAACAAAGATTTGCCAATACGATACACCACATTAATATCTGGTGATGTGCCCACCTTTTCCGACTTGGTTATATTGTTGCCGGTAGAGCCATGTATAGCTTCTACATAGTCGTTTATATGATTAATGTCGAATAAAGAATTAGGAACCAGCACTACTTCAGGCAGGTTAAAAAATATTTTAGTAGCATTATATCCTCTTGATAAAATGTTGGAGGAATTTCTCGCAAAATAGAAAACATCAAACCAGTCATCGTTTGCAGGATCAAAATCAAATACTTCTAAAGCATCCACTTTAGTAGAATTACCAATCCTAACTATCAAAGTTAAATTCGACTCACTGATCTCTACAATTAGCTGATCTGAGTTAAACGGCGTATGTACTGCAACATCGCTTTGTATATCAATTATCTGACGTACCATGTGCCAAAAATAGTAAAGCAAATCAAAATATGCTAAGTTTTTATAAAAATACATTAAATAATGTCCTATCCCTTAGTTTTGAAACCCAATAATTACGCTAAAAATTTACAGTGAACAACATTAATCTAAAGGTTACAATAGGCTATAAACAGATACTTTCTATAGCGTTGCCTATTTCGGCTTCCATTATTTTACCGCAGATTAATTTTATTATCAACAACATTTTCCTGGGTTCAGTAAACCAGCAATCACTGGCCGCGGCAGGTATTACCGGCGTATATTATCTCATTTTTGCTGTATGGGGTATTGGGTTAAACAATGGACTACAAACTTTATTATCCCGCAGAGCAGGACAGGATAGGGTGAGCGAGATTGGAAAACTAATGGCGCAAAGTGTTCGTATTTCTTTTGCCATGGCCTTATTTGGTGTTATAATTACATGGTTCTTGGTGCCGGTATTATTACAACATAGTCTGCACAACCAGGAAATTATAGATAAATGTATTGGCTTTTTACGCATCAGGATTTTCGGATTGTTTTTTCTATACCTATATCAAATGCGCAATGCTTTACTGGTAAGTACTAATCTTAGCAGGTACTTATTTATAGGAACTGCCGCCGAAGCACTGGTAAATGTACTATTCGATTATGGTTTAATTAAAGGCCGTTTGGGGATGCCACATCTTGGTTTTAATGGAGCTGCCTATGCCAGTATCCTGGCCGAGTTTTCGGGATTGCTCATTATTTACCTCGTAATAAAGGCAAAGAAAATAGATAAACAACTGCAGCTGTTTCAGTTTTCTGGCTTCGATTGGGTACATAGTAAACTCATTCTTATTCAATCGCTTCCATTAATTGCGCAGCACGCTATCAGTATTATCAGTTGGGAATATTTTTATATCCTGGTAGAGCATCATGGCGAAACTGCCTTGGCTGTATCTAATACTATGCGAAATATTTTTGGCTTTTTTGGTTGTTTTACCTGGGCATTTGCTGCCACTACCAATTCTATGGTCAGTAATATTATTGGACAGAATATGCACGATAAAGTACCGTTGCTTATTCGCAGAATCATTCACATGAGCTTCGGGTTCTCCTTCATCGTGTTCCTCATGCTCAATTTGTTTCCCGGCATTTTTCTGGCTATTTATAGTCAGGGCGACGATTTTATACTACAGGCAATACCCGTTGTCAGAATTGTTTCCGCCGCATTATTATTAATGTCCATCTCGGTGGTTTGGTTCAATGCAGTAATCGGTACAGGCAATTCCAAAGTATCACTAATAATAGAAATGATCTGTATCACAGGATATTGTATATACGTTTACCTGGTATTGGAAAAATTTCATTTATCAATTGTCTGGGGATGGGCAAGCGAATGGATTTACTGGTCGGTAATGCTGGTGTCTTCCTATTTATTTATGAAGTATAGAAACTGGCATAAAGTAATTTAAACAGCTGCTTGCTTTCTTTTTATGGGTGATTGATTATGTATATTAATATCAATCAAAGTAAAAAAATATTCTGCTTGAATTATTTATTGATGATGGATTTATTGCAGATGAATTAATGCCCTTTTGTTATTGATGGGAAATGATATAAAATGTTTTTTATAACTCAGTCCTGTTCTTCATAACTAATTTTTAAATTCAATTTCAATACTATCTTTTTTATATAACATTCTGCCGATAAGTGTTTAACACGAAAGCGAGAAGTGTATATTACTCGATCAACTTGTTTTACTGCATTACAGATAAACTTTTGAACTGAAAAAGATAATCGAAATGAAATGCCAATTAGCTTTTATACAGAATAAGATTATTGAACTAAAATTCTTGATAGTATTAAAACTAAACAAAGCTGTTTAGTTGAAGTGTCACTATGCTTTCATGTTAAATAAAATGGATTAATCAAAAAGCCAAAATGTAATGATACTGAACATGATTGTATAGTGCAACTTCCTGAGAATCATAAACCAAACAAGATTATTTAGTTAGTAAGATTCAATTTGTTATACAGTATGATATAGCTCAGTATAACATTGCTGTGATAGGTTATTCAAACCAGATTGTTTGACAATATTGATAGATAGTATTTGGTCCTAACAAGTATGTTTAACCCTAATCCCTTGTAGGATGTAATATGCAAGAATTAATGGAGTACGTATTTTGTATTCTCCTGTCTCCTTACTCCTGTCTCCTATATCCCATTCCCCAACATAAGCTACTAATAAGTATACTCATACTTCATTTTACCAATCAGTTGTCTTTGTTTGGTAAAACAATTATCCTGTTGCTTTAGGCCTTTATCGGTATAAATATATTGCCATATCATGTAGTTGCTATTTCCTGCCGGCACCTGTGTCATGCTTTGTACATTTCCTATGGCATCGTATTCAAACAGATAATCTGGCAAAAGCCTTTTAGCTCGGTTATTGAATCTTACAATATCACTCAATTGTTTTTTATCGTTGTAATAATAGTAGTATGTTTCTATTACTTTTCCTTTCTTAAACCAGTTCTCTTCTGTTATTAAAGAGTCTTTGTCGTACACCAGTTCTACCTTGGTAGTATCGCGTCTGTTCTTTATTTTATACATGAAAATAACCCTTCCTCTTTCATTGTAAAACCATTGATGCGATTCTAAAGATTCCGATGCGATAGTGGTATCATTGGTATAAGAAATTATATGCTCCAGCAAGCCCTTGTTATTATACTGATAGCTAACATTAGTTTGCACACTATCATGCGTATCTTCCGATTTATTAATTCTATCATTCTGATAATAGTTAACCAGCAAAAGCGGTCTTACTTTATCATTTGTGATAGTCTTCGATTCCAGCGAAGTCCAGTCTTTATTAAATGTTTGCTCGATTTTTAAATCATTCTGAAGCTCATCATTGTTGTCGTAATGCGTAACTACTGCCTGTTTAACCATAGCAGTTTTCATAGTAGTATAATTCTTGTTACTGATTAAATTCGACAATATATCATTGTAATAATACTGGGAAAAAGACAAGGTTGAAATCAGTGCAAGACAAACGGTAAATGAAATTTTTCTGTTCATATTTAAAGTGGTTATAATATGGCTAATAATCTATCCTAATAACTGTTTACATTCATTAAATAATTTCTCTTTATTGATAACGGCAGTACCAACTTCTTCACAAACTAATCCACCTGCAATATTGCCCATTGCAGAAGCAAGCTGAATGTCTTTTGTACTCGCATACACCAGCGAGGTAACGGCTATCACCGTATCGCCAGCACCGCTTACATCGGCAATGTTTCGTACATGGCAAGGAATGATTGCAGATTGAGTAGGGGAGTTGTAAAACACTCCTTTTTCCGATAAAGTAATAAAAGAAATCTGATGATGCAATAGCTCCTGAAGTGATTGATGCACCGCTTGCATATTCTCCAGATTTACTTTATCTAAAGCAATGTTTAAGCCTTCTTTTACTTCTTTTAAATTAGGTTTAAATATGTCTACACCTACATAAGAAAAGAAGTTCTTTTTCTTTGGATCAACAGCAGTAAGAACATGATGCTTCTTACATAAATCTATTACACTGCTAATTAAATCGGCAGTTAATATTCCTTTGTTATAATCTTCAAAAATTAATATAGCAGGTTGTTCCAATACTATGTATCTTTCTATGGAATTCAGCAACTCAACTTCTAGTATATTAGTCAGGTCTTCAGTAGTTTCATGGTCTATACGCATCAGCTGTTGATTGCGACAAACTACCCTCGTTTTATTAGTTGTAATTCTCTTCGGACTCGAAATTATATGGTTGGTATTAATATTGTTTTCTTCCAGTAATTTCTTTAGCGTATTGCCTTCTTCATCATGTCCTATAACAGAAAAGATAGTTGTTCTTGCACCCAATGCAGCAAGGTTAATAGCAACGTTTCCTGCGCCACCTATTCTACATTCTTTATGATGCATACTAACCACCGGTACCGGTGCTTCGGGCGATATACGTTCTACATTTCCCCACCAGTAAGTGTCCAGCATTACATCGCCTACAACTGCTACCTTTAGTTTTTCAAAACTTGAAAATAAAGAGACCATGCTAACGTTATTTTGATTTGTGTTGAGTAAACAAAGCTATATAATAAATAGGAATACCTGCCAAAGCAATACCTAATCCCCATCCTGCAAAGGAAGGCTTTATCCATATTAGACCTATACAAAATGCTACAGCAAGCAGGATATAAATTACTGGCAATACAGGATAACCAAAAGCCTTGTAAGGTCTTTCGGCATCAGGCATCTTCTTTCTCAATCTAAAAATGCCAATGATGGTTAAGATGTAAAAAAGTACTACTACAAAAGATACCATATCCAGCAGATCGCCGTACTTGCCACTCAGGCAAAGTAATCCAGCTACAATACACTGTATCCAAAGTGCAAACTCAGGTACATTATTTTTATTTAGCGTTCCTGTTTTACGAAAGAATAAACCATCTTTAGCCATGGTATAATATACCCTTGCGCCAGCCAGAATTAACCCATTATTACAACCAAAAGTGGATACCATTATCAGTATAGCAATAATGTATGTTCCTTCATTCCCAAATATTTCATTAGCCGCAGCCACCGCCACTCTGTTTTCTGCACAATAGGCAATATCATGTACAGGTAAAACAGCCAGATACATAAGATTGCAGGAGATATAAATAGCGGTAACTATCAGCGTACCCAAAAGTAAACTAAGTCCAATATTTCGTTTAGGATTCTTAATTTCCCCGGCAATAAAGGTTACATTATTCCAGGCATCGCTACTGAATATAGAACCAACCATGGCACTTGCTACAGCCCCTAAAGCAAATATGCCTAATACAGGTGTTTCGGTTACCCTTGTGGTATCTCCAAATGTTTGTTTTGATAATTTAACCATCGACCATGCATCGGCCCAGTTGGCTTTCCATACATTCATTTTGATACAGAAAAGCCCGCAAAGAATCAATCCAAATAAGGCTATAAGTTTAGTAGAAGTAAATATATTCTGAATCCATTTACCTCCCTTCAAACCCTTTGTGTTGCTATAAGTAAGGAAAGTAATCAGCGCAATAGAAACCAGTTGTGCAGGATACAATTTAAAGAACCCTAACTGGTAAATAATGTTTACATCTTTCATTTCCAGAACAGGAAAAAAGTAGCCTGCAAACTTACTGAAGGCAACGCCCACAGCAGCTATTGTGCCAGTTTGTATTACTGCAAAAAAACTCCAGCCATACAGAAATCCTACCAATGGATTATATGCTTCTTTCAAGTAAACATACTGTCCGCCGGCTTTTGGAAACATGGCACTCAACTCGCCATAACTAAGTGCTGCGGTGATCGTCATAAAGCCAGTAATCAGCCAGGCTGCAATCAGCCAGCCGCTACTACCAACATCCTTCAGCATATCCGCACTTACTATGAATATTCCAGACCCAATCATGCTGCCAGCAACAATCATGGTAGCATCCCATAAACCCAGACTTTGTTTTAGTGTATTATCCTGCATAAAAAAATCCCGTTTGTTTAATAACGGGATGAAAGTAAGGTAAAAAAATCAGGACTATTTCTTTTTGTAAAGTTCGTTTAATCCCTTAATGATATCATTGGTGATATTGTATGCGCTATCTTTATAATAAATAATTTCGCTTGAATTTGTGATAATATAAGAGAAGCCTTTATCCTTATTGTAATCTTTTAAATAGTCTTCAATTCTTTTCTTCACTTCATGCAATTTCTTGAAGCTCTCATCTTGCATTTCAGAAGCTTTCATTTGTTCTGCCATCTGATAATCACGATCTCTTTGTGCTAAATCCTGCTGCGCTTTAGCCATATCAGTCTGACTCATTGATGCTCCTTTTTCCTGATATTCTTTCAGCTTATTTGCATTATCATTCTTTTTGTTCATCAGCTCAGAACGTTTCTTTTGCTCAGATTCAGTTAGCTCTTTAGCAACTTCCTTATAAAATGCATAGTTAGATTGAACAGAATCCATATCGAAATAAGCAATTCTAAAATTATTTTTACCGTTTCCACTACCAGCTGCTGCAGAAGTGTTTTTACAGGCATTGTTCTTAGTGCAAAAATGCAAAACAAATAAAACTATAATAGCAACTGCAACTATAGCATTGAATATAAGCGTCCCTTTTTTCATTTAAAAAATATTTATGCAAAAGTATATTAAGCAATCATCCGTATTTGTTAAATCAGTGACCTATATATTAACAAAAAAAGACTGTACTTATTATTGCTGTTACATTTGTATAAATCAAGCGATATGAAAATATTAAATCAGTTTGCAGAATACTTATTTTTAAAAAAGAAAGACAAATCTGCACCTAACGATAAATGGATAGGATACATGCATGGCATGAACAGAATATCTATCATGGTTTTTCTACTTGGATTGGTAATTCTGCTATTTAAGTTGGTAATTATTCCGCTATTAAAGTAATACAATCAATTATAGTTTATAAAAAAGCATCACCTCTTGTAAGAAGTGATGCTTTTCTTTTTATAGTAATAACTTATTTTATAAAACTCTGAAAGTATATAAAACTCTTAGGCCAAAATAATCTTGATTAGTATTACCAAAGCTCAATGGATATTTTAAGGTACCCTGTGCAAAGTAATCTTTACCATAGCTGATACCAATTTGCCATTTTTTGCCAATACCTGTTTCTATATTAGCCACCATAAAAGGGGTAGGACCATACACAGGAGTGGTAGTAGGAGCATCCCAGTAAATACCAGGTTGTAACCAGTACTTGCCATGAGCTTCACTGTATTTTAAACCTACACCATAATGAATTAAACCATAATTATAGTCCGCTTTCTCAAGATACTTTCCAGTGAAATTCCAGTTGCCATTTCTACCGGTATAACCACCAGAAAACAATAGTTTTAAAGGAGAATTTGCTCCCATTGCAAACAATAAATCAGCTTTTAAACCATAGGTAAGATGTGTGCCTTGTTCTCCGCTCTTCATATTGAATCCATAAGTAAAGAATGGCGATAAAACCAATGAAGTACTGCTATTGTTAAACAAGCCAAGCACACCACCTAACTGCAAAAGCGGATGTGAGGTATAGCCGGTATAAGACTGTCCAGGTGCTGCACTATCCTGATTGATAATCAATGGTAATTTATCCCAGCCTAAACCAAACTGAACAGCAAAAGTAGTATTGGGTAAAGAAGGTTTAATTAGTGGAACTAAAGCACCAGAAATGGAAGCCTTGATATTGTTTAGTTTTACAGTATTGATACTGTCTAATAAAGAAAGGTTCTGTGTTTTTAATCCTCCAATAAGTTCTGTAAGAGAATCCTGATTATGATTCAATAATTGTTTGTAATATCCTACTGAATCAAACTTAACTTTCGGTACATAAGGCGCATTGATACTTGTTTTTTCAGTTACAACTTGTTTTACAGAAGTTGTAACATTTGATGTAGCAGTAGTTAGATTATTATTTATTACAGGAGCTGCATTATTAGGCAAAGCAATAAAAGAAGTATCATTTAAAGGGGTAACATTGACGTTAGCAACCGATACATTTTTTATTCTATTGATAAACTTGCTATAAGGTAGTTTTGCATATCGAATTCCCTTACAGTCTTCGGGTTTTACAACACCTGTTTGTCCATTTCCTCCCTGAAAAAAGTCCGAACCATTAGATATCTGTCCAGGAGCCAGGTTTACATTAAACTGACTGGTAACATCATTGCCACAAACAGTTTTAGCAACTACAACGCCTGTTACGTGCACAGCTTTAATGCCTGTATTCTTTAAATAAACACTAAATCCCTGACCATTGGTAAGGCTATATTCATGGCAACCTGCATTGGTATATACACTGGAAAAGGTTTTTGCTCCAAATTCTTTCCATGGACTATTATCTTGGGAAAATGCGGTTGAAGAACTTAAAATCAATAAACAATAAATAAAAAACTTGTAATGTTGGTTCATTTTGTTCTAAAAATTTAATAATAAGTTGCGAATTTATATATTATATCCCATAATTTACTTTTGGTTGCATTTTATGTATAACAATACAGCTGTAATTCATTTGGGCGCGCCTGCGGCCGGGCTATCCACTTGTATCTTTTTATTGCTGCAATCATCATATTAATAAGTTGAATTGTAGCCTTTGCACCAATAAAAAGGATACCGCTTCTATCCCTCGCGCAACACAAAAAATCATAAAGCTTTATATTATTTAGATAGGGTTCTATTTATAAATAAAGGGCATATAGCCTTTTCCTAAAACAAATCTTCCCATTAAGATATGTTTACCGATATTTGCCACAGTTCTTTGGGGCTGTATTGGTTTTGACAGCATAGGTATTGGTAGGTGTAAGCACGCAGTGCGTTGGATAATTAGCACTTTAATCTGAATATTCAAAACACAAAAGGCGAAACAACTTTCGCTATGGCTGCCTAATCAGAGATTAGAGCAGACATTATGGCCGCCTGAGCGGGTAGACTGATAACCAAGCTCCGCCGCCGAATCAAAAAGAATATCGGTTGCTGTAACAGAAGGCTGTGACTGTTGCAAAAGACCATCCAGCTAAGGAAAGTGTTGGTTTGTCCGGTTCCGGCATTATCCCTACAATCAATTCGCGGAATAAGCATGTAGAAAGCTTATGAATATCATGTTTGGACACCGGTTCGACTCCGGTCAGCTCCACCAAAGAAAAAAGAGACAGCTAATAAGGCTGTCTCTTTTAGTTTGTAGAACAATATTTTATTTTCAGACACTACTTTTTACTACTCCCAAAAAGAAAAGTACCTAACAATGTTGTATTATTATTCAAAGCCTGATTGGTATAGCTTAAAGCAAGATTATAATCTTTCTTGATATATGCAATCTTGGCTAATGTAATTAAAGCATCAGTACTGATGGCGTCATAGGTTAAATATGTATTTAATAAAGGCTGTGCTTTATCTATTTCTCCAAGTTCTACCAGCATTTTAGCATAATCCAGTTTTAAATAGTAATTACCTGGGTTATCCTGTATAGTTTTTTCATAAACTATTTCCGATGCCTTCACTTGCTTATCCCAGTATAAAGTTTGTGCAAGCAACCAGTTTGCATCTAAATTCTTTGGGTGATGTGATATATATAACTTGAGTAAATCAATAGAAGCTGTAAACTTCTTGTCATTACGCAGCTGTCTGGCAATAGCTAAGGTGTCTTTCTTCTGCTGCGCCGAGCAATTAGCATTCATTAATAATGAAATAACAGTAATGGTTACTACAAGTCTGCCCGCAATTTTGAGGATTCTACTATTCATATAAATACTTTTTTTAAGTTAGACGAATAGTTTTGTGAAATCACTTGAATTAGATTAAATATCTATTCATTCCAGATCCCCCAGTTTTCTTCTGCTTGAAGAACAAGCATTTCATAGCCATTCTGAATAGTTGCTCCCATCTCTTTAGCTAAGGATAGGAACTTAGTTTCTGCAGGGTTGTAAACCAGATCAAAAAAGTAATGATCACTGCTAACAGATTCATAAGGCAAAATAGGGTAGGAGTCTATATTAGGAAATGTACCAAGCGGCGTACAGTTTATAATTACAGTATATTCTTTCAGTAATTCAGGTGTTATGGCAGCGTAAGTAATACTATTAATAGCTGCATTATCTTGTCGGGAAACTACAAGGTATTGAATGTTTAATTGTTTCAATACATATTCAACACTCAGAGAAGCTCCGCCGGTTCCAAGAATTAATGCTTTATTATGGTGAGGCTTTAAATGCTTTTCAAAAGAGGCTTTAAAACCAACTATATCAGTATTATAACCAAAAAGTTGTCCGTCTTTTATTCTTATACAATTACAGGCACCCACTTCTTGCACAGCGTTATTCATCCAATGTAAATAAGGAAGTACATTCTTTTTGTGTGGGATAGTAATACAAACCCCTTGTAAGTCTTTATGATTACTTATTAAAAGGGGGAATGCTTCTATAAGTTCTACTTCAAATAATGAAAAAGTAGCATTTGTAATTTGCTCCTTTTCAAACTTGTCGTCGAAATAACGTTTAGAAAATGAATGGCTTAGCGGGTATCCAATAAGTCCATATTCTTTCATTAGGTTTATTTTTTATCGAGATAAAAGAAAAAGCTATCTCCTCTTAAACCAATTCTCATCGATTCTAAAGCAAGAATTTCATTAGGCGCAATGTTCCCAAGGTTTACATTGCAACCAATCAATTGAAGAAAGTATAATTGTTGAGCTTTTTGTGGCGCTTCCCAGATTATCTTTTCTTCAGGTATCTTAGTTAATATTTCTTGTACCAAACCTTCTCTCACTTCCCCTGTGCCACGGTAAATGCCTACGTTTCCAGCTTCTCTTGCTTCCGCTATTACGTAAGTTGAACCAGCGTTCAGCTCAGCTTGCATAAGCTCTATCCATTTGTAAGGAGGAATAATATGTGTAGCATCTTTACTACCTACTTCGCTTAAAACAGTACCATATTTAGTTAATTCAGTAATGTAATCGCATTTCTCTTTATGAGGAATTTCAATGGAACCATCACTTACTTCCATATAAGTAATACCATAATTCTGACATAGCTTTATGTAATCTTTAAACTGATTTCTGATTACAAAAGCTTCAAAAAGTGTGCCTCCAAAATAGATAGGCATATTGTAGGATTGGTAAACTTCTATTTTTCCCTTAAGGTTAGGGGTAACATAAGATGTACCAAAACCAAGCTTTACGATATCTACATGTGGTGCTCCAATACTCATGAAGTTATGAACCTCACCAATACTTAGCCCCTTATCCATAATCATTGTTAAACCACTTTTTCTGGGCTTGGGTATTCTTTCTGGAATTTGCGATAAATAAAAATTCATATTTAACATGTATAGCTTAAGTAAAGCACAAAAATAAAGGAAATGCTTTTTGCAAAGCATTAGTTAACAAACTGTATGCATTTAATTGACCTATTTCTTACGAGGATTAGCCTTTTTATAATTACCTATAAGATCAACAAATAAAGGGTTTCGCATCATTTCAGGACTTAAGGTCAGCATCTTCTTTAATAGTTTAGAATTAGCCCTTAATGCTGTTTCAAGTTCTAATAATGATTGCTTTGTTTTGCCTAATGAGTATAATATAGCGGATGAGTAATATATTAATATCGTTTTTGAACCCAGTATTTTTAAAGCCAGCAAACATTGATCGTAAGCATCCTGATATTGTTCTGCTTTGAACATGCATCTTATTAATGCCTCCCATCCTTGAATATTTTTACTTCTTTTAGTTACTATTTTATTAAAGTAAAAACAGGCATCTTTATATTGAAGCAAATGCATTTTGCATTCCCCCATGGCAATATTATATTCTACTGAATAGTTATGAATACTTAAAGCGTCATCAAGGAATTTAATAGCGTTTTGCCATTGACTATCAGCCATATAAGTCATAGCAATTTTATAATACAATTTGCTATCTTCAGGGTTTAAATGAGAGGCCTTTTTATAAAAACCTCTTGCTATTGCAATATTCCCCAGTCTTTGATGACAGTGCCCTATTGCTTCAAATATTACATCCTCGGGCATAGACAGCTCTGACACTTTTTCTAATACTTCTATGGCTTCTTTATACTTCCTCAACCGTAGATAAGCATCGCCCATATTTCTGTAGGCGTAATCAAACTTTTCATTTATTACTACCGCATATTGATAAGCATCTATGGCTTTTTCGTATAGTTTCAATCCCTGATAAGCAGCTGCAAGGTTAAACCAGGCAATCTCATTATAGGGGTGTTCATCGATGATTTTATCATGTATTTTAATGCTTTCCTCAAATCTTCCAGTAAAGTCGGTCCAGAAACATAGTTTGTACAAAGCCTCTTCGTTAGTAGAATTTTCTTCCACTATTAATTTCAAACAGTCAAATACTTTCTCAAACTCTTCATAATCGTCAAAAATGTCTGCTACTTCTAATAAGAATTCTGTTTTATCTTCTCCATTTAACTCATTAATGGCTTCAATAAAGGTTTCAGTAGCTTCTGTTTGTCTTTCCATAGCCAGATATATTTCTACTTTTAATAGATAGATATCCGTATCAGTTTTATCATATAGTTCTGCTCTTTCTATAATAGTAAGGGCTTCTTCAAATTTTTGCATAGCCACCAGAATGTCAGCCTTTTTTATCATCAATTGAGCAGAGTAAGGGAATTGCTCTAATCCAATCTCTACAGCCGAGAAAGCTTCTTTTAAATTCTCTTTTTCGTCGAAGTATTGAATTATTTTTTCAAAAGAGTCTTCATCTAAAAAATAATGTGATTTGCCGCTTTTAAGGTTTTTGTATGCATTTATAAGCTCATTTATCTCGTTTTCATCATTTTGGTAGGAGGAATCGCTCATATTTTCCCTTTATTTGTTCACTAAGGTAAAGTTTTTTGTAAAAAAATTTTGTTAATTAAAATAAAGTGCTAATTTTATCCCAAAATTGGGTCAGTAGTAATATACAAAACAGAAAAAAGCGAACAAGAACTAATACAATAACATGAAAAATAATAAATATTTAAAAGTCATTTTAGCATTACTGCTGGTAATGGTATTTGATGTCTCTATGGCATCATTTACTGTTAGCGGAGGTCTTTTCTCGGAAGGATCTAATGCAAGAAAATACTCTCTTAAATCAATCAACTCTTTCTCCAGAAAATCATCTTCATTATCTCTTACCAGAATGAATATGGCTTTAAAGGGAACGGTTACTAAGAATGATAAATCTGGTAACTTTATTTATGAAAATTCTAATCAATCTTACAATTTTAAATACAAGTTTAAAGTAGGTAAG
>CAIVPM010000292.1 GCA_903907815.1 uncultured Chitinophagaceae bacterium
AATAATTCTATAAATAATGTCTTTATAATATAATGAGATGAAACTCATATGCAATGGAAAGAAATACCAGCCAAGCTGTATTTTTTGAATGATAAAAAAACTTATGAAAACTGATAAAGGAATAAAAATCCAGAGGTTAGTACCGATATCTAACTTAGAAAGTTTTTTATTAATAAAAAATCTGTTTAGTAATTCACTCACGAATAATGCTAATGGTAAAATAACGGCACTTTCTTTTGTTAGAAAGGCAGCAGTACAAGCTAGAAAATACAATACTCGTTTATTTACTATATAATAATAGATAGTAATTGTAGCAAAAAAGGATAGCATCATTTCGGGCAAAGCAGTGGTGGCATGTGCTATAAATACTGGTTGTACAGTTAATAAAATAACACAGCCAATAGCAATTGGTTGACTAAATATCTTTTTACTTAAAATAAATGTTGCCCAAAGTGTTGCCACTGAAAAACATAGAGTAGTAGCATGTACTGTATAAATATGATAACCAAATAATCTTGTAACACAGCTATATATAAATACAAATAAAAAGGGATGTCCTCTAGAAAAGTCGCTGGGAATACTATCGGGTAAAAGGGAGAGGGAATGATGATGCATATAATATATAGCCTTTACATAAACATCCATTTCATCACCAAAAAAGGGAAGGTTAATATCGGTAAGCCTAAAGAGAACAAACAGGATTATAATTGCTGCAATAATGAAGTTATAAGCAGTTGTAGAATTAGATGCTTTTTTAAAGAATGTCATGGTATATTTATACTGGTTAGTTAATTAAATATAGGGTAATAATTAGTTTACTTTTCTACAATTCTTATTTCCACTCTTCTGTTTATATCCTGTCCTTCTACTTTGGATTCATCTGCCATAGGAAATTTATGCGCGAACCCAATATAGCTTAGCCGATTAAAATCTACGCCTTTATTAATAAGGTAATTATATACCATATAAGAGCGCATAACCGACAAGTTTTTTTGATTGGTTTCTACATCCATATCATCATCATCGTTCATAGTGCAACACACATGACCTTCTATTCTGATTTTTATGTTGGGATGTGTAATGAGAATATCGCTAAGGTTATCTAAAATAATTTTAGCCTCGGGTAATAGCGTATGCTTACCTCTATCAAAATTTACATTCGATAATAATATCCGATCATTTACACTTAATCGAGGATTGGTCATTTGTTGCTCCAGTACAGAAGGAGGCCTTTGTTTACGGGGTTGTACATAATAATCATCAAAATGAATGTATATCTCTACTCTCCTATTTTGTTGTCGGGAATCTTCTGAAGAATCTATATATAGCAGTTGACTCTTTCCCATGCCATTAATATCTATTTCTATTCTTTCGCTGAGTGTACTCCAATGTGTTTTAAGGAATTGATATACCGCCTTTGCCCTTCTTATTGATAATTGAAAATTATATTCATCGGTACCTAACTGATCGGTATGTCCTACCACCACTATTGCTTTAATAACCTGCGGATTTATTTTATACTGCAGTTTATTAATAAAGTTTTTAGAGGAAGAAGATAGCTCATGAACATCGAAGGGGAAATGAATTACAGTTAGAAGACTATCGTTGGCAATAGCATGTAAAGAAATTGTAATAAGAAAGATTAAAACAAAAAAAGTTTTCATTTTGTAATATTCTATTACAAAGTAACCGTGAAACTTTCTTATTAACAAAGAATAAGTTATAAACCTGGAATAAAGCTATTGAATCTATAGTAACTGGTTAAATTATTCCACCACAAAAGCAACCTGATAAAAGTTGTTGATTGCAGCAATAGGTTTAAGCTTTACATAATAAGCTTCCGTAAATATTTTAAAAGCGAAATATTCATGATTGGCTACATTAAATTCATCGAAAAGAATAATATCTCCTTTATTCAAATAAGGATAGAATTGAGATAAGGTAAATATGGTAGCGGAAAACAAATCGGCATCAAGATGAATTACTTTTCTTTTAGATTTGATATCCTCTTTATTATTGTCGATAAAGTTGTTTAAGGTGTCTTGAAAAATCCCTTTTACAAATGCCGCTCTGTCATCGTTCAGATTAGGAATATTACCCAGCATATCCCCTTTTTTAAAGAAAGTGCCCCAATCTTCTGGAAGGCCTTCGAAAGTATCGAAACCTACAAACTTTGCATCTGTATTTTTAATGCGATTAAGCCACCATTTAAAAGACAGGGCCTGAGCTACCCCAAATTCCAGATATAAAATACCTTCTTTTTCTAAATTGTAATGCTGAATAATTTTCTCGAACATTTCATAACGTTTGTCATAAAATCTTTCGAATACATAAAAATCATTCATCAGCAATCCTTCCTGGTTTTTACCAATCCAGGATCTCATTGTATTGAAATTATATAAAAATAGAAATAACTTATTAAAAGGAGAAAAAATCCGGAGAATTCCGGTATATAAAATAAAGTCCTTAACCAGTTTGAACAGCTTCATTACCATAAAATAGCTTTAAATTGAGTGCGTAAAAATAAGGGATAGTATCACATCATTTTAAAAAGGAAGATAAAGATGTAATTTAATACTAAAACCTGGGTCTTTTACGTTGTGGTAATGTATAATATTTTTAATAGCAAAGACAGATCATCATGAAGCCAGTAATTCTATATTGTATTACCACAATTCTAACACTAACTTGTGTAAATGCACAGAACAAAGTTGTAGACACCAGCAGGTATGATGAATTGAGAATATTGGTAGAAAAAGAAAGCTGGTCGATAAAAGGTAACCCCGACAACCTTCTTGCATATGTAAAAAGGGCTGATTATAAATTTCAGCTGAATGATGTAAAAGGATCCATTGAAGATTTAAATGTAGTAATTAAAAAAATAGATGACGACCCTATTTTATATACCAGAAGAGCATATGCTGAGACATTATTAAAGCAGTATGATAGTGCGAAAAGCGACTATACAATGGTAATTGCATTAACTCCACATAACGCTGAAGCATTGACTGAAAGAGGTATCACTAATTGCAATTTAAAATTATACAAAGAAGCAAGAGCAGACTTTGATAAAGCTATCAGCATTAATAGCAGGAATGAAAACGCTTACATTAAAAGAGCAGAAATTAAGTATCTATCAAAAGATTTAAAAGGTGCTTATAAAGATTATAACAGCGCATCGGAAATAAATAAAGAGTACGCTCCTACTTATAAAGAGATGGCAATAATTGCCACTGAATTAAAAGAGTATAAACTTGCTATAAAAAGCTATGACCAATATTTAAATCTTGTACCAGATTATGTGGAAGGATACTTAAAAAGGGGGCTATGCCTATATGAAGGAAAAGACTACAAGAAAGCAATAGCTGATTTTGATAAAGCAATTCTTGCAAATCTTGGGAAAGAAGAAGTCTATTTTAAAAGAGGAATGAGTTTCTTTCATTTAAAAAATTATGCACTGGCTATAGCAGATTTAAACAAAGTAATAGCATTGAATAATAATAACTTTACAGCGAAGCAAGTAAAAGAAACTGCCTCAAAAAAATTAACTGCTACTACAAAAAAGAAAGAGGAAGATGAGGAGGAAGA
>CAIVPM010000293.1 GCA_903907815.1 uncultured Chitinophagaceae bacterium
AACAAGGGTAAGCAAGGCTGTTCCTTTTGTAGAAAATGTGTAAATACGTTTCATCACTATTGTTTAAATACTTTAAATACTTTAAGCCGAAACCTAAAGAGAATGCTAATTATTGCCAGACAAATGAATAAGATTAGCTGCGCAATACATAATAAATAGGCACCAACTTGTTTTCATATTATAATATGAAAACAGGTTTACAACTTTTGTCGAAAATTCAGTAAGATGTTTAAATTATTTAGCCCAGCTTAAGCAGTAGAATTCATTGTTTTAAGCAAAATATCCTCCCACAACAAAAAAAACAACAGAATCCACCACCGCCATTGCAAGCAAAGCGAAGCAATATCAGTGATAAAAAAGAGTCTTCAAATTTCTCCGAAAGCTCTTTGTATTTGCCTAGTTGCTCTTTTTGTATTAAACCTTAAACCTTGAACCCCTTGAACCTCTCAAACCTTGAACTTTTTGAACTTGTTCCTGTTAAACGATTTAAACGTTAAACGTTGAACCCCTCACAAGGAGATTTGAATTTGAGTAAAGCATTCACCATTACGCATTTTCTATGTACCTTCGATTAAATTATAAAAAAATGGCAAAGCCAGATATTATAAATTCTGCTCTTTTATGGGAATACGACTTAGATACATTTAACTATGATAAGTCGTACAAAATTGTAATAGAAAGAGTATTGCAATTAGGTAATCTAACTGAATGGAAAAAAATGATTCAGTATTACCCCCCTCAAAAAATAATGGAAACAATAGATTGGAGTGCTCAACTGGATAATAGAGACAAAGAATTTTCTAAGTTATTTATTCACTCCAAATTACTGTATGCTTTTTAAGGATCCTTTCATAATTTCACCACAAACTTTCCAATTAATACAGCAACTGCAGACTATCCCTGCTTTAAAAGAGTTTTATCTGGTTGGGGGCACTTCTCTTGCACTACAATTAGGACATAGAAATTCTATTGATATTGATTTATTTACCCAAAATAATTTTGATGATAATGAATTATTAAACATACTTAGAGAAAATCATGATATAAAAGAAATATTCAGAAGAAAGAATATTATCATTTCATTGATTGATAATATCAAAACAGATTTTATCCGACACAATTACCCTTTAATTAATCCACCAGTTAACGAGGAAGGCATTACTTATATCAGTAAAGAAGATATCGCAGCTATGAAAATGCACGCTATTATTCAAAGTGGAAAAAGGCTAAAGGATTTTATTGATATCTATGTATTGCTCCAATACCTCACTTTAAACCAGATGATAGCATTTTTTGAAAAGAAATATACTTATTCCAATGCTATGATAGCGTTAAAAGCGATTAACTATTTCGATGATATTGACGAAGAAATTGATCCGCCAAAATTATTGCATCCTATCTCTATAGCCCAGATTAAAGAAAGAATTCAGGCTGCCACCCTTAATCCATTTATTACATTTTAAAACAATAGGTAATTGCATACCAATCATTTACAAATTCTGAAATCATCAAATTAGCATATAAACTTATTTATGTTGCCGCCCGACTCCTATCTCTTATCCTCCTATATCCCTGTATTTGTTCATTAAACCTTGAACTTTTTGAACTTGTTCCCGTTAAACGATTTAAACGTTGAACCTTGAACCCCTCAAACCCTGCATTCAGTTAAATCTGCTTATAAGTACTTGGTGCCATACCCGTCCTAAACTTAAATGCCCTGATAAAAGTACTTTGCGAACTAAATCCACTCTTCTTGGCTATACCCTTTAGCGTTAGCTTATTCATTTCTCCTTCTTTCAGCAATAATACGCTATAGTCTATTCTGCAATTATTGCGCCAGTCTGTATACTTAATATGCAGTATATTATTAAAATAATAAGACAAGTGATGTATGGATATCGAACTAAATGCAGCCAGATCAGCAATGGCACAATCTTCTAAAAGATATTTTTCAAGGGATATATATTGAACCAGCATGGCCGCTATTATTTGCCTATACTCCGCAGTAAATATAGAAGACATATTTACATCACTACCATCCTCCTCTAGTAATAACGCCCTTTTCTTATTCCTGGAAATAGGCAATACTTGGGTTCCAACAAGAATATTTTCCTTATTTACTTTATGTATATATTGATGATTTACAATATGCATCCTACTAATTTGCGAAAATTGATCCTTGGGCAATTTCAATAATATCTCAGAAAAAATCCCTTTAGTAGTTTCTGTACTCCCATCTTTTAAATAGATAACAATGTGTATAGTATTATTTTCAAAATAACATATGTCATCAAATTTAATTTTCGTAAAGCGTTCCCCGTTATTAACCAGTAAATAATCCGACTCTATCCCCTTTGCCTTGGTAATTGTTTCAAAATTATCCATAGCAATTTCAATACTGGAATACAACCCATTCTTACTAAATGGTTTTACCAGAAACCCTAGTGGCTTTACCAGCTTTGCCTTTTGCAAAGTAGCCATGTCCGAATTGGCAGTAAGAAAAATAAAGGGCAGATTATAGTCTTCATTAAGCACCTTGCCAAGGTCTATCCCATTCTTTTCTCTACCTAGGTTTATATCCAATAAAACAAAATCAGGTGTATTTATTTCAATGGCGTCTATAGCTTCTTCAAACGACAATACATTAAAAACTACTTCATATCCCAATGCAATAAGATAAGCCATAATAGTATCTGCTATTATTACTTCGTCTTCTACAATACCTATTTTCAAAATAGCCATATATTCATACTTATTTTGCACACTTAATTTTAAAAAGGATAGAAATTTCTGCGCCCTCATTATATCGGTAGGCAACATCACCCAGCAATTGGTTCGAAAGCCGTTTTATAAGCCTTAGCCCAAGCGAATTGGCTGTTTTAAAATCGATACCTCCAGCTATGCCAGGCCCATTATCCCTATATACCATTGTATATTCGTCTCCTGTCAATTTATTTACTTTGATAGATACTATATTAGGCTTTTTGTTTTTGGGTAAGTACTTGTATGCATTGGTTACCAGCTCATTTACTATCAACCCCAATGGAACTGCCGTATCGATATCTAAAAATATTTCTTCCTCCCCTATTTCAAAGCGAATAATCTGTGTATTATGCTCAAACAGTTCAGCCACCTGTCCCACTAATTCCTTTACAAACTGATGAAAACAGACAGTACCAATAGTATCATGCTGATACACGTTCTCATGAATCAAAGCAATACTGTTCACCCTGCTTTGTCCTTCCTGTAAAGCAATGGTTAGTTTTTCATCATGCATAGTAATACTCTGTAAATGCAACAATCCCGATATCACCTGCAAATTATTCTTTACTCTATGATGCACCTCTGCAAGCAACAAACTTTTATCGCCCAAAGCTTTTTGCAATTCAAAGGCATTAATATGCAATTCCACGGTTCGGTTTTGCAATTCTCTGGTTCTATCCAGTACCGCATTTTCCAGCAATAGCTTATCAGCAGTCAGTTTTCGGGTTCTATAATAAAAGAATAAAACAAAAAGCAGTATCATAATCAGTACAGTAGCCGTTATAAACCACCACTGAAAATAAAATGCTTTAAGTACCTTAATAGGTATGGCTATTTCGTTTTTATCCCATTGCCCATTTTCCAGCTTAGCTTTAATCCTTACTGTATAATCTCCGGCAGGCAATCCACTAATTCTTAGCGTAGCTTCTTCCAGATAAATCCAGCCTTTATCAAACCCTTCTATCTTGTAGGCGTAGTGATGTATTCTTTGTTGATAATCCAGTAATGCAAATGCAAATGATACAAATTTATCCCCTACTTCCAGCACCATTTTATGGGTTAGATTAAATTCTTTTAGGCAATCTTTCAATTCATTATTTGCTGCCGAAAACTTAGTTAATTCTATTAGTCTGAAAGGTATAATCAAAGAATCAATCTCTCTGTTAATGGCCTTTGGCAAAAAAGCACTTATACCATTCATACTACCAAAATACAGCCCTCCATTACTCGACTTAAAAGACGATATTCTATTAAATTCATTGGCGGTCAATCCATCCTTAGTTGTAAAAACAATACTGGTATTTGTCCGGGTATCAAATCTTACCAACCCATTGTAGGTACCTGTCCACAAGTACCCATCATCGTCCTGTTCTATCCGGTACAGTATAGTGGAGGGCAATCCATCTATCAATGAAAATTGTTGTATCTTTTTACTACCTCCATCCAATTGCTCATTCCACCTCCATTTGTACAATCCTGCACCTCCAGTGGCTATCCAACATACCCCTAGTTTGTCTTCCAGTACATCGTAGATAGTATCTATAGGTATATATTTACTTTTATCAGTAGTTTGTTTTCCATAATAATCTACAATACGTAGTCTATTATCTATAACGTAAATCCCATTCTCCGCTACCGCTATTAAACCCTTTTGGGTAGTCCTCATTATCTTATATACATTCTTTACCCTAGGTATATTGGTAGATATATAAGCCAATTCAATCGTTTTTCCCAATTGTTCATCATAGCTATAAATTCCCTTTATTCTTCCCGAAAGAATAACATGATCAGAAAATCTATACAAACTCCATGTTTCCTGAATAGGTATAGAATCCATTGATACAATAGTACCATCAACAGGCTTATATTTCAATAAATTGTACCCTCCTATATAAATACTATCTTTTTCATACAACATGGCATAATAAACACCTCCATGCCCCTTTACCAAACCATCTTTCCCTTTCTGCCGTACCAGCACATCACTCGATTCAAGGGCATAAACAGTAGTATCGTTATTAATACCCTGCTCAATATGCATCCCTCTTATCTGACTACTATTTGTAGATAATTTTCGAGAAACATGCTTAAAATAATGTTTAAAAAAGTTATGCTTTATAGTCACTTCCAACACGCCTGCCGAGGTACATATCCACCTGTTGCCTATTCTATCTATATAATTCTTAAAAACAGCAACATCAAATAAATCCATCAATTCAACTGCCGAATACAATGACTGTAATTTGTTATTCTTAAACAGAAATATTCCATTATTTTGTTTGTACAACAAATTGGAGGAATCATTAATAGTAGCTATATACAAAAAATCAGAAAAGGGTATATTCTTATTTCCAGAGTAGCTATTATCTTGCAAACCACCATTCCCCTTCATTAATGTATTAAATGTTGCGTAATTATCATACACTTTATTACCAAGCTTCTCGTCAAATCCTGAAATATTATCAGCAGGTCTGTAACGAAAGAAAATAGCAGTATCTTTTGATACAATATAATCCCCCTTATTATGAAATGCAAGTAACGCTTTATCATGACTGAAAAAACTTTTATACCCAGATGATAAATAATTTATAGGCTTTGATTTCGATTCATTTTGTAGTTTTTTAAACTCATATCTTTTTTCAAATCCCTTAGCCGTATTATATTTCCACCAGGTAATAGGCTCAGTAGTCATTATATTCAAATCATTCGTTTCATCATTAGCAATCCAGTATATTTTATTTAGATCGAAAGCCACATTTTTATATACTTCAGGTAAATTTTTTAGCTGATAACTCTTTAAATCAAGCACCTGCATTCTTTTGTATAATCCTGCAGCAGATTCCTGTTCAGTAATATTGTAAATGATAATTAAATTATTCTGGTCGTCAATAGCTAATTGATATATGTAATTACTACTTAAACCCGTATTAGCCGTATTAAATAGTGTAAAGGTTTTACCATCATATCGGTTCAGCCCATTGCTCGTGCCAAACCACATAAACCCATCCTTATCCTGCACGGTACAAAAAACTTCGCGTGCAGCCATACCATCCTCTACAGACAGCAACCGCTTGGTAATAATATCACTTTCCTTATGCTGAGCATCAGCACAAACAGAAGCAATTACACAATAAAACACTAATATAATCCTACTGAATAATTTCAAATTAATGGTATCACATATTTATTTTAATGATCAGACAATACTGATTAATAAGCAACAAATAAAAGTTATTATAATTAAACCCATTTAATGAAGACATAATTTCACAAATAAATTTTAATCCTTCAATTAAATTCGCCTTTATAATAATCACCTCAATGTTAGTTTACCCAATAATCAATTATCAATCACTAAAAATCAATTAATACCACTGCCATCAACACCATTTTTAAGGTATTCCTTTCTCGCAGTATACTTTCCCGCAGATGTCTCATTTTCCTTTCCCGCAGAGTGTACTTCTCCGCAGATGTCTCATTTTCTACTAAGCATTTCATAACGTAAAAACAATTAGCAAAGGAAAATGGACTCTGCGGTCTCTCCAAATTATAAACCTCTCCCAAAAGAAAAACACCCATACTATAATAACTTCCGCCTTTGCAGGTGTTCTTCACCTGCAATCACAACACCTCACGAAAAAGTCCATAGAATAAATCAAAGGCCATATAAAACCCTTAATTGTATTTATATAGTACTGTATTACATTTAGTTTTTCAGTTTTTAGTCTTTAGTTTTCAGTTTCCATACCCTTCTTCCTTTCTCGCAGAGTATACTTTACCGCAGATGTCTCATTTTCCCCCAAACATTTCATAACACAAACCCTTTTAGCATAAGAAAATGGACTCTGCGGCTGCTCCAATTTATAAACCTCTCCCAAAAGAAAAGCACCACTACTATAGTAACTTCCGCCTTTGCAGGTGTTCTTCACCTGCAATTACAACACCTCACGAAAAAGTCCGTAGAATAAATCAAAGGCCATTTAATACCCTTTATTGTATTTATATATTACTGTATTACATTTAATTTTTCAGTTTTTTGTCTTTAGTTTTTGGTGTTTGTACCCTTCTTCCTCCCTACCCCCCTTTTTATTGTGATAAGATTGTGACAAAACTGACCCCTAACACTTGTAAATAAATTATTTCAAAAAATCCACATGATACATATCATAAGAATTATGGCATGTAAACCCAATATTTACTAAAAATAAAAAATCATAATAGTGCCAACTATTCAATAGCAGTATAGCTTTGAGTATGAATTAGAAATAAATAGCAAAATACAGTATTTACAAACCTTTATAAGT
>CAIVPM010000294.1 GCA_903907815.1 uncultured Chitinophagaceae bacterium
AGGAATATTTTATAATGACAATTTTATCGTTTAAGACGCTATTGGTATTAAATATAAGAATCCTTTAATTATTTTTTTTACTAATCCAATTCATTCAATTTTATTAGATTATAAAGAATTAATCATTAAATAAATGTCTTTAAAAACCTGCTCCCCTACCCCAAATCTACTAAATCTCTTACCGTTCTATGTTCCAGTACGCCTAAAGAAGCATCGCGTACCTCGCACATCACTACGTTTAATCCACAATGTTTTTCTTCGCAGTTTTTACATTTTTCATAAAAGTGCAGACTGGCACAGGGCAATAAAGCAATGGGGCCTTCTACCACTCTTAAAATCATGGCAATGGTAATTTCTTCGGGCTTCATATTAAAGGTATAGCCACCGCCTTTACCTTTTTTACTGTTCAAAAAACCAGCCTTACGAAGGGTAAGTAATATATTTTCGAGGAATTTTAGGGATATTTTCTTCTTCTTGGATATCTCGGAAATCAATATTGGTTCGGAAGAGTTTTTTTCAGCCATGTACATCAGGGCTTTAATGGCATACTGCGTTTTTTTTGATAACATATAATTTTTTTATTCCTTTAAACAAATAAATGCCTCGTTATTAGCGATTTTAATGTTTCTTTGGTGTCCAAAAATAATAGTAAATGATTAAAAAAGTAGCATTTTTATTTTGCGCAGCGTATTTATGTTCTGTTAATCTGAGCGCACAGTTTAAATTACCTAAAACATTTGTAGCCTTTCATGGCTTGTATGCATTGCCACAGGACAATAATTTATCCAACAACTTTAATTATGGTTTGGGAGTAGATGCGGAAGCTGGTTTTGGCTTTGGAAAAAATATGATTACTGGGTCCATTGGTTACATAAATTACACTGCAAAAAACAATACTACCGGTGCACTTTCTTTTATTCCTATTGAAGTAGGCTATAGAAGATATTTTTTACTGGGATTATTTGCTGATGCTAAAATGGGTATTGGAGTAGAAAGCATTCCCGATCATGCCGAGGCAGTTAATTTAAACAATTCTACCAACTTTTTATACGAATTTGGTGGTGGATTTAAAGTATTGGGCAGTGAAGCAATTGTAAATTTCACCTCTTGTAAAAATAGTTTTGGTTCAGGTTCCAACTGGAGCAATAATTTAATGTACAGAATAGGTTATTGCTTAAAATTATAATAGTTTGTTATTCTATACAGTATACATCCATTTTATACAGACCTTTGTACACAACATTTCAGTTTAAAGTTATAAAAGAATAAAATATGCCTTCCATTTCACAATCAGTATTAGCGGTTATTTTAGGCGGTGGCGCAGGATCAAGATTATATCCATTAACTGCCAGCAGAAGTAAACCTGCCGTTCCTATTGCAGGTAAATACAGATTGGTAGATATTCCTATCAGCAATTGTATTAATAACAACATCAACAGAATGTTTGTATTAACGCAATTTAATTCTGCTTCGCTGAATAAGCATATTAAAAACACCTATCATTTTAGCGCTTTCAGTTCAGGATTTGTTGATATTCTGGCTGCCGAACAAACCCCTGATAATCCAGGATGGTTTCAAGGAACTGCCGATGCGGTAAGACAATCTTTAAGACATATTTCCAATCTGGAATTTGACTATATCCTTATTCTAAGTGGCGATCAGTTGTACCAGATGGACTTTGTGGCCATGATTGAAGAACACAAAAAGAAAAAGGCGGATATATCTATTGCTACTATTCCTGTTACGGCTAGTGAAGCTACCGAATTTGGTATTATGAAGACGAATGAAGAAGGATTAATTTCTTCTTTTGTTGAGAAACCAAACTACGATATTTTATCAGAATGGGTAAGTGAAACAGGAGCATACATGCAATCTTCTGGCAGAAACTACCTTGCATCGATGGGTATTTATATTTTCAACAGATCTATTCTTAATAAATTACTGAAAGATTTACATCCTAATGCTACTGATTTCGGAAAAGAAATAATTCCAAATTCAATACATGAATTTACCGTTAGCAGCTATCAATACAATGGCTACTGGACCGATATTGGAAACATTCAATCTTTCTTTGAAGCAAACCTAGCTTTAACGGCCGAAATACCTGCTTTTAATCTGTTCGATCATCATAATATTATATATACCCGCGCCAGAATGCTGCCTCCTGCCAAAATAAGTGGCACTACCCTGGAAAGCACTTTAATTGCCGAAGGGTCTATTATTAATGCCAGCAGAATTACTAATTGTGTAGTGGGTATCCGTTCCCGAATTGGTCATGGTACTACGTTGAATGATTGTTACATAATGGGTAACGATTATTACGAAACCCTGTCCGATATGGACGAGAATGCATTGAATGGCGTACCTAAATTGGGTATTGGTGAAAGATGCCATATTAAAAATGCTATCATCGATAAAAATTGTAGAATTGGAAACGATGTAAGAATTAATGTTGGATCCGGCGAATTACATGATACAGACCATCAATTATATGTTATTAAAAATGGTATTGTAG
>CAIVPM010000295.1 GCA_903907815.1 uncultured Chitinophagaceae bacterium
GCAAGTTTGAATTGATAAATTAAGTATTAAAATGAATACGATGTATAAAACAGCCCTCTTGTGTTAGTAAAATCAGTTGTTGAGCCTGTTACTTTTCCATTAGTTCCTGCCATTCCATAAGTTGCAGTAGTAACTTCCAGCTCAAATCCAAGTTTAAATTTACCAGAAACAAATTCAACTCTTGGAGCAACTCTGATTACTTTATCCAATGAATTTTTGCCAGTAGCTATACCTCTTGAATAAGAAGCAACTGCACCTTCACTAGCACCATTATTCTTAGTATAACCAAAGAAAATTCCTGGTATGAATTTCTTACCTGTACCTATAATTTCTAACCACGCAGAACTTACATTTATAGGTTTGTAAGTAATATTATACGGGCTAGTGCTAGCATATGCAAGATACCCTCCTATCATAAGGTGATCGTATAAATTCTGACCTACAACATACTCTGCCTTTATAACAACTGGCTTGGTAGTAATTTTAGTATATACATCCAATGTTAAACTATTGACTGTTTCGGATGTAGAAACAATGGTAGCCGCACCAGCAGCTGAAGGCTGAGAGGTAGCTGGTTTTAAAGACTTATAGTCAACAGCACCACCGGCTAAAAACGAACTGGTTTTATATTGTAATTGAGCATGTACATTAGGAATAACAGCATTTGCCTGAAAAATCTGATTAGCAACACAAGACCCTAATGCGGTACCAGTACTTGAACCAGGACTAACAAAAGCCTCTGTCTGAGATGAAGCTGCTAGTATTAAGTTCAATGAATTACTCAGTTTTTGTGTTAACCTGATTTGTGGATTACGGGAGAATGGTTGAAAAGGCATTCCTGTATTAAAACTAATCACACCAGGAAAACAATCGGTAACAAATAATGGATGCCAGTATTGTCCAAAAGCAAGTTGTGTTTTAGACCAATCCAGTTTTGCATATGCATGTCTTAAACGAAATACATTTTCGTTACCATTAGCATTTCCAAAAAATTCCGCTTCTAAAATTCCAGAGGTTTTAGCACCAAAGGCATCCGGACCAGTAATAGTACCAGATAATCTGGAAGTAATAGCCATCATACTAAAAGAAGGTGTGGCATTTAAATCTTTACCATTCATGTCATTAGATATATAAGTAGGATAAAGCAGTAATTCTCCCTGATTAGCTGGACGGGCAGAAACAACCTGACGGGAATCATAATAAACATCGTTCCTTACAAACCCGGAAAACTTAATTCCCCATGTAGGAGCAGGATCGATACTACTGCTTTGAGTTGTCTGTGCATTTAAGCCAGTCATAATGGCTATTAAACCTAATGCGGAGGTTAAAATATTTTTCATGTACAAGCAATTTTTGTTGATGATTAATTGAAATCGTTAATCGAACATAAAGGCGAACCTTCCTAAACTTTGCTTGCATAGTATAGTTATGCTAATAGTATATTTTATCGGACATTTATAAGACCTTAAATGAGGTGATTAATTAAGATTTAAGGCGTTCCCATTTTATCATCATATACTTATCTCCCAGCTCGGTAACCATCATACCTGTATTCTTCAGATTTGCAGGATTAGCAAAGAATGTAGAGAGTTCTGTAAGGGTTAAAACTTTGTATGTAGGTCTGTAATCATATTTCTCCGGAGCCTTCACTTTATACTTCTTTACCCAGTTCATAACACTCACATGACTTACCCCTAAAATTCTTTCAATTTCTCTATAGGTTACCCCCTCAATATGGAGTTGTAATGCTTTGATTACATAGTACGAATCAATGCTTTTACCCTCTTTTTCAACCGTAAAATTATAACTGCAACTTTTGCAGTTATATCGCTGTCTCTCTTTAATGACGCCACTTTTGGTGATGGTGTTACTTTTACAACGAGGGCAATGATTGATTTTCATACAACAAAAATAAAGGGTCAAATATATTAATTTAGCATTTATATATCTATTTAGCAAGA
>CAIVPM010000296.1 GCA_903907815.1 uncultured Chitinophagaceae bacterium
TTACTCAAAATAAATTCCTTCTTTTTAGTATTCAAATATTTGCTAAGATTTACTATTCTTACAGCAAACAAAAAACTTTTATCTTTTACATTATTCTCTTTCATAAAAAACAAATTAGTTATATTTTTTTAGTTATTAGTTAGTTGTTAGTTGTTAGTTATTAGTTGTTAGATTTTAAAAAAATGTATTTGACTAATCGCTAATCACTAATCACTAACCACTAATCACTATTCACTAACCACTAACAACTAATCACTTACCACTATTCACTACCCACTATTTTCTTATCTAACATAATCATATTATCAGCAACTATTTCTGTAACATATTTTTTTATCCCCTCTTTATCATCGTAATGCCTATTTTTCAACTTTCCTTCTATATATACCGTACTCCCTTTTACTAGGTATTTATCTGCAAGTTCTGCCAAACCTCTCCACAATACTATTTGGTGCCATTCGGTATCGGTTATCAACTCCCCTGCTTTATTGCGATAGCTCTCGGTAGTTGCCAACGAAAATTTCGCTACACATACATTTCCTTCCAAAAGACTCATTTCTGGATCTTTGCCAAGGTTACCAATCAATTGTACTTTATTCAGTCCTTTCATAAAATTTAATTTTCCATTATCAATCATTCATTACTCTTACAGCTCCGCCCCTTCAGTCACAGACCTTTTTAAGTTTTATGCTCTCAAAATAAACTGCTTTTAGTCATTCCAGCAAATTAATTAATCCTATATACCAGATCCTTTATTATGTTATCAGAAAGATTACTCAAAAAAATAAATTACGATATGGAATGTTTACTGCAACTTCGCCAACGATAATGTTCTGTTACCCCTAATTTTACGCATTACTCGTAATTCCATATTATCACAAAGGCGGGGCATTCTTGCTCTATCATCATCCCGTGTTAATGGGATTTAGGATTACATATAAATGATCTGTTGTTGAAACAAATGAGGGCTTCATTTTTACATACAGATTTGCCATATGGTGTACTGTCTGAATAGGCTTTTTTTATAACTATCTCTCACTACTTTATCGCTTCTAATGTACTGGATTGTGTAGGGTTACTACCTTACAGATTGTATTTTGGATTGAGTTGAACAATTTTAACTGTTTACAATTACCTAAAAACTACGTTTTTATGGGTTGTAAATGGGTTGCAATGCTTCATTTATTTGAAAATAGTGGTAAAACTGTTGTTCAGTGAATGTTTTGGAAAGCAAATGCCCATTGTACCACGGTACAACGTATGTTCTGGATTGCAAAGGCTCATTGTACCATGGTACAGCGAATGTTCTGGATAGCAAATACTCATTGTACCACGGTACAGTGAATGTTTGGTAAGTAAAATGCTCATTGTACCACGGTACAACCAATGTTTTGGAAAGAAAATGCCCACTGTACCATGGTACAACGGCCATTCTGGATAGAACTAATGCATTGAAATCTTCTGGAACTATAAATCTGTAAAGCTTCTCTACCAAAACTTAATTAATAAAGAACATTTTATTTTTTAATGTAATAAATACATCAATTATGAGTATGAGAAGAATGCTTCCTAGAAGTTACGAGAGTATATGGACCGGTATTATCAGGGCAAAAAATAAGAAAGATAACCCTCCGGCATACGGCAATATACTATCGGCAGATACCAGTTTAAGAGTAGATGATTTGTGGCAAACTTTTGGTGATGGCAGAAAATTGCTCGCCAAATCATTGGCATTAAGTGCATTTGCTACCTCGGAGAAAGATAAAGTACTTGCCCGTCAGAAGATGCTGAACAGCCACTATATTCAGGTGCTTAACTTTTTTATTGAAGAAGAAATTTATCCAGAAAGTTATCGTGGCTTTTACAAAATTCCTATTAACAATGCAGCCGTACCCGATCAAAGCACAGAATACAGTGTTACCGAACTTTCTGCTAATATAGCTGAGGGCGAACTTTTGATGATTGCTGCCGGCGGACATGCAATTCCTTTTCCACTATTGCTCACCATTACTACCAATCTTACTCTACTAAACACCAGATTGCAGGCTCAAAGTAATGCTATGGATGTAAGCGATAAAGCAAAAGAAGATTTAACTTCATTGTGTGAAGAAGGAGGTACAGTTATTAAAAAAGCCTGGGATGAAGTGGAAACCTATTATGATGAAGGTACTATAGAAAGTAAAAGAAAAAATGCCAGAGAATGGGGCGTGCTTTATGTGAGTATTGGTAATCCTATAGAAATTACAGCACACATAATGGAGCTGGTACTTGGTGCACCTGTGCCATTAGTAGGTGTAAAAGCGTTTATAGCAGATACTGAAGAAATGGCTTATAGTATAACGGAAGGTGCATTGTTGCTAAAAACTACTGCTACTGGGACTGTAGTAATTATTTTAAGTATGGAAGGGTTTGGTAATAAATACATCACTACAGAAATTAACAATAGTAACCCAATAGATTTGGGAGTAGTAGTTATGGATAGAATGATTCGATAAGATTCTTTACATTTCAATAAAAAGAGGGTTATCATGCAAAACATGATAACCCTCTTTTATATAAATAATCTGCTAATTGTATTCAATTATCAAATTATCACATTATCAAATCATCAAATTAATTACTACCTTCTTCTTTTCCAATGGCCTGGTTTCCATATCCATCCTCTACGGTGGTTTACCCAATGGCCTGGCACCCAGAATGCTCTTTGGTAAGGAGGTTCCATCCAATGGCCACCCACAAATACATAACCGCCGTTTCGGGCCTCCCACTCCTCCTCTACCCATACATGCCTTGGCGATGGCGCTATTACTCTTTCATATCTTGGCAATGCTGGGCGTACAGTAACTACTACCTGTGCCTGAACAGTAAAAATGCAGAATAGTACCGCCACAATCAATAACCCGACTACTTTATTTTTTGCATTCATAAAAATATATTTGCTATTACTGACGAGGAAGGGGGAAAAAGGTTTAATGGATAAATGGATTAATTATTTTACTGTTTTATGGTTTTATGGTTTAATAGTTGATTGTAAGATTCAATTGCAGATAATGTAACAAACCAAAATAAATAGGTTACACCTGAATGAACAATAGATTAAAATTAAAAAAACATACAATAAGGGAAGCCTGAAGGGGTTTAATAAATCAGTTGAACAAATTAACCATTTAACAATTGACCAATTCAACCACTGCGTAATTGAATAATTATTTATCTGCCTTATTTGTTAAAATTATTACCCTTTCAGAAGCTTATTTCTGAACGGGAATTGCTACCGTATCTCTTTTACCTGGCGTATTTCCTTCCAGCACCTTTTTTACATCTACAATGTATTGTTCCTTGTAATGAAGGCTTTGTTCCAGCGAATCGGTACGTATCTTCAGTAGCTGCAGTTCGGTCTTACTATCCATATTACCATAGCCTGGAATATAATATTTAAGCGGTGTAAATACTATCAGGCCCACGGTTAATCCTACCAGTAATATAAAAATTACACTCATAGAAATGTACACACTTACTCTACTTAATTTGAAGGTAATTACTTCCTCAAAAGTATCGTCGTTCATTACTACCAGGCGATACCTGTTTTGTAATCTTTTTATCGAAATATTATCTGTAAACTTTGCCATTGTGTTAAATCAGGTATAAAGGTAATCAATACCTTGTTTCATAATTTCATTGGGAATAAAAAATAACTGTATTTTTAACCGCTGCTAAAATGGCAGGTATTTATTTTTCTGTATGAATATTTTGCGAAAATATATTTATTCCCTTATACTGTTGATGTTGAGTGTCAATTCTTTTGCTCAGCCCAATACTGCTATCGATCTTGAAAAAGATAAACCAGAGCTATATAAAACCCGGTTGCTAAAATCGGAAAAGACAACGGAGGGTAAACTGAAGTGGCATAGAAAATTCTATAATAACCTCGTTTCTAAATTCAACTATAATTTTAATGCTACCAATCGCTTAAACGAAGTGATAGCGAAAGCTAAGTTGCAGAACAAGGACGACTATACTAAACTGCTTAACTTTTACAACTATAAGCTGGATGCTACATCGGGTGTGAAAGGCGAACTGGATTCGGTAATTTACAAATGTAATTCGGGTATCCTGCTGCACGATCTTAGAAGCGATTGGGTAGACGATTTGTACCTACTGCTGGGTAAAGCTTATCTATATCGCAAAAACTTTGATTCAGCCTACAGGGTGTTTCAGTATATCAACTATATCTATGCGCCAAAAGATGATGGCTACGATATTCCTATTGGTAGCAATGCCAGTAATAATGATGGGGTATTTACAGTAGCTACCAACGAGAAAACATCGCTGGTAAAAAAGCTAACCAAATATCCGCTTCGCCGGAATGACTGCCTACTTTGGATGGTGAGAAACTATACCGAACAAAAGCAACTATCCGAAGCATCGGGACTGGTATCTATTTTGCAGAATGATCCTGTTTTCCCTAAACGTTTACAAACCCGTTTATACGAAAACATTGCTTACCTGCGCTACAACGAGCAGGCTTACGATAGCTCGGCAAGATATTTACTGAAAGCAATAAACAATGCCGAAGATCGTGGCGAGAAAGCACGCTGGTACTACCTGATAGGGCAAATGCTGAATATTACCCACAAAGACTCAGCATCGTTAGCTGCCTTCAACAATTCCATTAAGTATTCCGTAGACCCTTATATGGAAGTATATGCCCGTTTGAATATTGTAAAAATAGCTGCTGGCAATAAGAAAGAAAATTCGCTGAATGCCAATCTGGATGAGCTGTACAAAATGGCTAAACGGGATAAATATGCTGGCTATCGCGATATTATTTATTACGCTACCGGCACCCTGCAGATACAACAGAAAGATTTTAAAAGTGCTGACAGAGATTTACTGAAAAGTGTAAAATTCAGCAACGACAATCCTGAACAGAAACAAAAGAGTTTTCTGTTGCTGGCCGATGTAAATTATGATAATAAGAAGTTTGTAAAAGCATCGGAATACTACGATAGTGTAGTAGTGGAAAAGCTGACTTTGCAAGAGGATAAAGACAGAGTACTTGCCCGCAAAACTGCATTAAAAGATATTGTACAGGAACTGGCCAATATACACCTGCAGGATAGTTTGCAGGAATTGTCAAAGCTACCGACTGAAGATAGATTGAAAGCCGTAAAAAAGCTATATAGAAGACTGAAAAAAGAACAGGGACAGAAAGATGATTCTGGCGATATAGATTACGGCGGTAGTGCAGATAACAACTCTACGGCTCCTACGCTGGTCTTCTCGAGCGATGCTGCCGGTAAATCGGAATTCTATTTCAACAGTACCAGTCAGAAATCGTCGGGATTAAAAGACTTTAAATTGAAATGGGGAAGCCGTCCGAATGTAGATAACTGGCGCCGACAAAGTGCTACCGACCAGATGACGACCAACAAAGGAAACCCTGGCAATCCAGGTAATCCATTTAGTGCACCCAATGCAATGATGTCGGATGTGGATGTGGATGTACCTGGAACGGCTACTCCTGAAAAGGAAAAAAACGATTCCTCTTTCCTTACTTTCGAAGGTATGCTATTGAATATCCCTGTTACCAAGGCTAAGAAAGATACTTCCGATACAAAGCTGGTAAGAAGCTTGCTGAATAATGGAAATACTTTCCAGGAAAAACTGGAAGAATATCCAACGGCAATAGATCAATACGAAGACATTTTTAAACGCTTTAAAGAACCTGCTTACGAAATAGAAGCATGGTATAATCTGGCTAATACTTATCGCAAAATAAATAAAATTCGTCAGGCTGATTCGGTATTGGCATTGATGAATAAAAAATATACTGCTAAAGCAATCGATTCTGTTGCGCAACTTAAAAACGCTCGTCCTGGATTAAAGAATGCTACTCTCGTATACGAAAATATTTATCAGTTATTTTACAACGAAAATTACGAGAAAGCAGTTACTACAAAAGCGAAGGCCGATAGTATTTTTGGAAAGAAATACTGGACCCCACAATTGCTGTTTATAGAGTCGGTATATTATATCAAACAAAGAGAAGATAGTACGGCAATAGCCAAACTAACGGTGATAGCGGATAGTCTGCCAAAATCTGACCTGACTGATAAGGCAAAGAAAATGATTGAGGTTTTAAAGCGCCGTCCTTCTATAGAACGTTATCTTAAAAAACTTCAGATTGTAGTAGGGGAAGATCCATTATCGAAGAGAGTAATTCTGACAGAACAAGGTACTTACAGATTACCATCCCGTCATGACGCGGATAGTATCATCATGCATACGCCAATTACCTTTAGTCAGCTTCCTAAGTTTACCGCTACTAAACTTAGCAGAAACTTCTACCTGAGCTTGTTTGGATTCGATTATACACTGGCCGATACCAACTATGTAGTTATAGCTATGTATCATCAGGATATGGTATATGTAAACGAAGCTAAAAAAGCATTTGCTGCTCATAACAGCGACCGCAATAATGTACTTAAAGTGCTTACTACTTATACCTCCAATTATAGCAGCGATACCAATTTTATAGTAATGATGCCATTCCTGAATACAACGCAGGCATTTGACTATATTGCTAAAAAGAAACCTATGGCTGGTAAAATTTCTCCGGTATTAAAGCCTGGTACTTTTGATATGTTTATTATCAGTAAAGGCAACTATGATATTCTGCAGAAAAAGAAGAACCTGCCTGTTTACTTCGACTTTATTAAAGAGATTTATAAAGGGCAGATGAATTAAGTTGCAGGTTACTGGTTTCAAGTTACAAGTAAATAAATGGCCAGATTAATTGAATTAATCTGGCCATTTTCTATTTTATATTTTACGATAAGTGGTTAATATAATGCCCAATGCAAATAAACCAGCAACTGGAAACCAGTAACCTGTAACTATCCTACACCAAAGTAATTCCCTTATCGGAAATTGTTATTTTGCGTTGTCTGAATAATGTCCCTACAGTCATCTTAAAAGTCTTCTTACTCATACCAAAGAATTCATAAATATCTTCCGGAACAGACTTATCATGATAAGGAAGGAACCCATCATTTTCTTTTAATAAACGAAGTACTTTATCCAACTCATCTTCAACCCTGGCATAGCCTGGTTTTCCCAGTACTACATCCAGTTTATTCTCTGGCAAAATAGTCTTAATAAATCCTTTTAGTTTATCACCAGCTTGCAAAGGTTTAAACACTTCGTTATCGTGCAATAAACCAATATGAACATTATTCACAATCATTGCATAACCAATCTCTGTTTTGCGGTACACTACCAAATCTACTTCCTCTCTTTCCTGAACTGTTAGTTCGTCATTGTTCAATTTAGAAGCAATTCTTTCGGTAGCAGCTACACGTCCAGTCTGTTCATCCAGATATATTTTCACCAGGTACTTCTCTCCTATCTGCATACCTCTTATCTGCTGCGAAGTAGCAACAAATAAATCCTTCTCCAGTCCCCAGTCAAGGAAAGCTCCATGACGGGTAAGATCCACGCATTCCAGCATCACTATATCCCCCACAATCCCTTTTGGTTTAAGGGTTGTAGCAATAATTCTATTCTCTGAATCATGGTATAAAAACACCTCTACTTCATCTCCTTTACGGGTAGATTTAGGAGCATATTTACGAGGTAGCAAAATGCCTTCTTTACCATCATCCAGATAAAGACCTATCTCTACATTGCGAAGCACCTGAAGTGTATTATAAACGCCAATATTTATCATTATACTTATTGTAATTGGGCACAAAGGTAGGGAGAATGGCTGCTGAGAGGATAAAAGTAGCACGTTGGCAGCTCGTAACATTAATCCCGAGTCGTGAAAATACATCGTGAGTCGTCAAATGTATTTTGTATTTCTCACGACTCACGATACTCACGATTGGCGATGTATTTAAAACAACGTTTGTATACCGTGTTTAATTCTGAATTCATGCTGTAAAAGCCATTTTTTTCTCATCAATCCACCAGCATACCCAGTAAGGCTTTTATCGGTACCTATTATCCTATGACAAGGAACAATAATGGCAATTTTGTTTTTACTATTAGCACCAGCAACAGCTCTTACAGCTTTAGGATCGCCAATAATTCGGGAAAGTTCGGCATAGCTCATAGTTTTACCAAAAGGCACTTCCAACAATTTACTCCATACCTCCGATTGAAACTCAGTTCCTTCCTGATGTACGGGTATATTAAAGTCTCTTCGTTTTCCTTGAAAATATTCAATAAGCTGTTCAGTACAATGATGAAGCACATCGCTGATGCCCGGTTCACCATGCTTTATCTGACTCTTATTGTCTATAAAAGTAAGCTCTGATACGTAGGTTTCTGTACCCCCTATTCTAATAAGACCAGTAGGACTTTCGTAATAAGTATAGTACAGTTCCGTCATGTTTTGATGATAATTCATAACTATAATAGTTATTAAAACGAAATATTTAATTTCTTATTGTTATTAACAAAAGAGAATATTGGTAAATGCTGATTTAAAATAATGAAATAATAATTAGAATATTTTTTATCTTTCTTATCTATATTTTCGCAATACAAATCAACTGATTATGAAGGTTAATATAATTAAATTTTTAGGAGTAGTAATTATTGTTACTTGCTTATTTACAGGCTGCAGCAGAAACCCTATTACAGGGCGTAATCAACTATCGCTGGTATCGGAAGGCGATGTAAGAACACTTGCACTCACTCAGTATAAACAGGTTTTAGATTCTGCCAAAGTGGTTAAAACTGGCAAGAATGAAGAAATGGTAAAACGTGTAGGATTTAAAATTGCCGCTGCAATTGCTGAATACTATAAACAGATTGGTCAGGCAAATGAGTTAGAAGGATATGCCTGGGAATTTAACCTGATAGAAAGTAAGGAAGTAAATGCATGGTGTATGCCTGGCGGAAAAGTAGTAGTGTATACCGGGCTATTACCACTAACACAAAACGAAACAGCTTTGGCAATAGTATTGGGTCACGAGATTACCCATGCTGTAGCAGGACATGGAAGAGAAAGAATGAGTCAGCAGATGATGGCACAACAAATAGGTGCTATTGGCGATATTGCTTTAGGAAATAATCCAACTGCAGTAAACATATTTAATCAGATATATTCTCCTACAGCTTCAGTGGGTGTATTACTACCAAATTCCAGAAAACAGGAATATGAAGCAGATCATTATGGATTAATATTTGCTGCAATAGCGGGATATAATCCGCAGGAAGCAATTGCATTCTGGCAAAGAATGTCTGCAATGGGAGGCAGTAAACCACCTGTCATTTTAAGCGATCACCCAGCCGATGCCGATAGAATAGCTAAGCTTCAGGAGCTTATGCCAGAAGCATTAAAATATTATAAACCAAGAAAGTAAACAGTCGTTAATTTTATAAAAAACAGGGTAATACAAATCAATTGTATTACCCTGTTTTCTTTTTATTATTGTATCTTAAATATCAGATTTACCGCTTAATACAAATCAACCCTTTCTTTACAGAGTTGGTTCTTAACTGAACCGTTAAATAATATATACCCGAACTTAGATTACCTACCCATAACTGCTGATTAAAATTGCCCGAGAATCCAGGATATTCTTTATGTAGGCAAATCTGTCCCAAAGCATTTACAATAAACACCTTCACATCACTTTTACCTTTCAGACTAAACTTAATGCCCAAGGTATTATTTATAAATGGAGATGGATTAAGCGAAAATGCATAAATAGAATCTAAATCGTGCCTGGTGGTATCAATATACAATACTTTAGGATCGTATAAGAAGCCTGCAGAAGTCTGCGAACAACCCATTGAATCTATTGCACTTACCGAATACATTGCAGAGTCGGTAACTACCAGATAATTATCATTAGCAAACATAATAGTACTTCCATCCTGATACCACTGATTATTATTTGGATAACTACTAAACAAGGTATCATGAGCATGAGTAATAACAAGAGGATTTGCAGTTTTAGCTACAACTGAAATTTTAGCAGATGGACAATCAACCGAAGATAACTTTAGGGCATATAAACCCAGATAATTATTCTGATAAGAAGTAGCACTGTTATTCACCAAAGCAATAGCATTAGTATTACCCATTGGATAAGGATTTCCGGTAACATTATTATTGGTAAAAACAGTTGCATTTGTATCGGTAGAAATCACAATATAATGCGAGCCTGCATGTAAAGGAAGATTCAGCACATAAACAGCTCCTGTATCTGCAGGATCGTTCTGTATATAAGTACCTTTAACAGGAGTTGCCAGAGTAGCTGCTGCATTTACAGACACCGATGCAGAAGGAATAAAACTACTACCCGAAAAATCGCCTGCACTGATAGTAATCTTTCCAGGATAACCTGTATAAATTCTGGCTGACTGCAATACAATATTGGTATTGGAGGAGTATCGGAAATAATTATTATTACCAGAAAGTGCAGTATAGCCACCTCCCCCAGGGAATACATTTTTACTACTCAAGCCAATCCCCTGTGTAGTAATCCCTGTTGTAAGATAATAAGTATGATTTGCAGTAATACTACTTATATTGGTAGTAGTGCCGGTAGCAATAGGAACATCGTTTAAAGGAGAATTGTACCAGTAATAATTAGTACCATTTTTACTATTTACTACCTGCAGTAAAGCATAGTTACTGGAAGTACATATTTCACCAATACCTTCCGGTAAGCCAACAGGGGCAGCCGTTACAATAGTTTTAGAATAACTATTATTAGTACTATCCTGATCTGAAGCCAGATTACTGGCAACAGAAATAGTATAGGAAGTAGAGGCCGAAAGACTAACTGGAACAGGGAAAGTATAAACAAATAAATCTCCCGGATTTACGATTGATTTACACACTACATTTTGAGTTGCAATAGTAGTAGTCCCATTTTTCACAACCAGCGATAATGGAATATTATTCAGGATACCCAATCCATTATTTTTAAGTTCAACAGCTATTAGTGTACTACCATTACAAGAAGAATCGGCAGGAGAAATAATATCTGTTACAGCTACATCATTTGATGGAAGCACTACTTGCAAACTAATGTCTTGCGTTTCTCCATTTCCATAAGTACCACAAGAATGAACGGTTGCTGTATCATTTGTTTCCACCGCTACAATTCTCATAGTTAATGTAGAACCTACAGGCATAAAATAAGGGGTAACAAAAGACCCGGAGAAAGTATTATTACTAACTATAACTGTACTGGTAGCAACCAGTTCGCCCGGATCGGAGAAACTTCCATTATGGTTATAATCTACGTATATTTTCACAACATCATTAGCCCCAGAAGATCCTCCACAATTACCTAATCTGATACTAAAAGGAACTGATTGATGTGGTTCAATGCTGGCAACCTTTAATCTATTATCTGTATAAGCAGTACAACCACTATTGTTTTTAATATATAAGTTGGTAATAGATACACTATCAATAGTTAAACCAGCCGTACTCAAGGGTTTCGATACACAGGAGCTATCCCCATTAATACCACTCAGCACCAGAGAAAAAGCCTGACTACCTCTTTGAAGCACTCCTTTGTGTGTAACAATAATGGTATAAAGATTACCTTGAAAGGTGGTATCAATATCTACCCTTTCAACATTATCCAGACTATTATTTCCCTTATAAGCTGCCTGAGATGGCAAAGAAGGATTCAAAACCCAAGGCTGATACGTTATACCATTTGAAACAACTACTATATCCAGATCATTAATTAACTTAGTTGTAGGATTATTTAAACGATAAGCATAGTCTATTCCAGCAGGCGCATCAGTCCAAGTTAGGGTAGCTTTTACTTTATCAAAACCTGAAGCTACAAAGCTATATTTAAAGGTATCAGCATTGTTTAATGTAGCCTCTATAATAGTATCACTCTTATTAGCATTCACTACAAAATCAGCGGCAGTTTTTGAATTTAAAAGTCCCCAGCCAAATTGATAATCAGGGCCAGGTGCATTACCTGTTTCATCTGCAGTATGAATAGCCAGACCTTTAAGAGAGGCTGACTTCATAAAAACATTATTATGTTTTTTACTATAAAGTTCTTGTAGTAAAAATAGAGACCCTGTAACCGAAGGTGCAGCCATAGAAGTACCAGATATTACCCCATAAGAATTATCCGAAGAAGCCGTTGTAGAAAGCACTCCATACCCATCCGCAACAATATCGGGTTTTATTCTTCCATCATCTGTTGGCCCCCAGCTACTAAAGCTTGTCATTACTGCATCTGAAGAATTGGAGTAACCATTTGCAATTGGGTTAACAGCTCCAACAGTCAGTATATTTTTCGCATTTCCATAAGTAGGAATACTGTTGTAGCTTTCATTACTACTCATGCCCACTTTCCTTATTCCACTTTGCACGGTTGATGAATCCAAAGGACTAAAATATTGAAATGACCCACCAACAGCAGGCCCATTCTGATCACGACTATTGCCAGCTGCATGAACAATCAGATAGTTAGGTGCATTGTATAATATAGAATCCCACATTTGAGCCTCCTGCCCATAAAAACCAAACTTATAATCTGCCAGAGAATCAGGATTACCATAAAAAAACCAGGAAGAACCATTCCTTAACCATCCTGCATTGGTACCATAAGAATGGTTTGATAATAATAGATTAGAAGCTTCTGAAGCAACCTCGGAAAAATCATTCATAAAATCGTATACCACCAGCTTTTGAGTACCGTAAGACATCCCTTTCACTAAAGGGTTTATACCCAAAGCAATCATTGTACCAGTTGTATGGGTAGCATGATCGTCACTTGAATGAATTGAAAAAGCAGAGTCCTTTTGAAATATTCTACCAGCAAGTTCTACATGAGTTTTGCGCACAGTACCACCATCCCAGATAGCTAACTTTTGTAACATATTATTAGATGCCCCAGAAACAACATACTTACTCCATACTTTATCAGTTGAAATTGTAGAAGCAGATATATTACCCAGCGTACTTACATAGATTGGAAAACCAAAACAATCTATTCCTTTTAAAACAGAAACGGAATGGGTAAATGGATCTTCGAATTGCAAAGGCCAGTGATATTTTTTTGCTTTCTGATAAGCCTGTAAAATATTTTGATTATTTTTTTCTGCTTCAACAATAGCAATTCTTTTAAGAATTATAGTATTAGTGATTTGTTGAGCGAAAGATGCAGATACTATCAACATTATAAGAAAGAACAGGACAGTAGTTTTCTTGTAATTTATCATATATAATCACTAATTATTAGGGTACTAAAGTAAAGTAAAATTGTATAAAACAATGTTTGAAAAATTGTTTACAGGATAAACTGTATTTTTGCATAATGGCATTAAATACACAATTACAAAACCGTAGCAACAATGTTTGCGAAATCTGTAGTGAAAAAGATGATAACCTACAAGCTTATGCAGTCCCCCCAAAAAATGATGATACAATAGACAATGTTGTTGCATTGTGTAGTAATTGTCTGGGGAAAATAACTGCCTCAGATTTTACAGATTCAAATTACTGGCGCTGTCTAACTGGCAGTATATGGAGCGAAACACCTGCTGTACAAGCTTTATCCTATAAATTATTAGGGAAATTAAAAGCTGAAGAATGGGCATCTGAAACTTTAGACTCCGTTTTCCTGGATGAGGCTATTACTGACTGGGCTAATGCAGAAGATGAAATGGCAGCAAACAAAGTAGTACATAAAGATAGCTTTGGTGTTGAACTTGAACTTGGAGACACTGTTATACTTACACAAAACCTAAATGTAAAGGGGGCAAACTTTATTGCACCAAAAGGAACAGTTGTTCGTAAAATAAGACTCGTTCCAGATAATGCTGAACAAATTGAAGGGAAAATTGAAGGAGATACAATTGTTATCCTAACGAAATACGTAAGAAAACAAGCTTAAATACACCTACTATTTTAATTAAAAATGCTTTAGGATTTACTGAAGCTTTTTTTGATTAATAAAAGATAATATACTCAAAAACTTAATAAAGTTAGTTAAGCTCGAGTATATTCCTAAAATATTTTCCATGGTAATCATAAAAGCAATGCTTCTAAATTGGAACTAACTACCTTAATATTTCGACCCATCCTGTTAATCTTGCTGCACCATTACCTGGTTCTATTACATAAAAGTAAGTACCAAAAGGTAGCGAACTTCCATTATAAGTTCCATCCCAAGGCGTAGCATATCCAA